>JAAVYC010000098.1 GCA_022790905.1 Lachnospiraceae bacterium
ACTCATCATGGCAGCGTACAAAGTTGAAATCTGCGGCGTCAATACCGCAAAACTTCCCATTTTGAAAGAAAGCGAAAAAGAAGAACTTTTCACAAGGATCAAGCAGGGAGATTTAGCTGCCAGGGAAGCATATATCAAGGGAAACCTAAGGCTTGTCTTAAGCGTCATCAAACGTTTTTCTAACCACAATGAAAATGTGGACGATCTCTTTCAAATCGGATGCATCGGTTTGATCAAATCCATTGACAATTTTGATCCCACTATGGGGGTAAAATTCTCCACTTATGCCGTTCCAATGATTATCGGAGAGATACGGCGCTATTTAAGAGATAACAATTCCATCCGGGTAAGCCGTTCTCTGCGTGACACTGCATATAAGGCAATTCACGCAAAAGAGATTTTAACAAGAACGGCAACCACAGAACCGACATTAGAAGATATTTCCAAAGAAACTGGTATCCCCAAAGAAGATATCCTCTTTGCTTTAGATGCCATCCAAAGTCCTTTAAGTCTCTATGACCCCGTCTACACGGATGGCGGAGATACCCTCTATGTCATGGATCAGATCAGTGACAAAAAAAACAGGGAAGAGACATGGATTGAGGAACTCTCTTTAAGCGATGCCATGGACCGTCTGAATGATCGTGAAAACTATATCATCCGCCTTCGCTTTTTCGAGGGAAAGACACAGATGGAGGTGGCAGAAGAGATCCATATTTCTCAGGCACAGGTCTCACGCCTCGAAAAATCCGCCTTAAAAAGTATGAAAAATTATCTTGCCCTAAAATAGCCAAAGCGGGTTTTCACAAAACCCGCTTTCCCAAACTGCTATTTATCCCATTTATCACAGAGCGCACTGATTTGGTCCGCAAACTTTGCTAAATCCTTATTGGCTCCTCCCTCATTTTTACGGATCACTGCCATAAGCCGCTCACCCATTGCCAAAAGCCTCGCAAAGACACCGGATGCCGCTTTTCTTTTCTTTTCTTTTCTTTCGACAATCTCTCTAGAACCTGCTTGAATCTGCGTATTTGTGAGTAGGTCAAATACATCGCCGCTGTAAGGCGCCACAGCGTCTAGATTCAAATCTTGCTGCAGACATTTTGCAAAACTGTCACAGACCTCATCGTCTCCGTGTACGACAAATACCCGTTTTGGCGGCTTTTGAAAAGCGCCAACCCACTCCAACAATTTCTTTTTATCTGCATGACCGCTTAATCCCGGCAGATTCAAAATCTTTGCCTGCACATCAATCTGCTCCCCAAAAAGCTTCACAACCTTTCCTCCATTCAAGAGGAAATTGCCAAGTGTACCCAGCACCTGAAATCCCACAAATACAATGGTGGAATCTTTTCTCCAGAGATTGTGTTTGAGGTGATGGCGAATCCGTCCCGCCTCGCACATACCAGAAGCAGAAATAATCACTTTCGATTTTTCATCAAAATTGATCATCTTGGACTCGCCGCTTGTAATCGCCATCTTTAATCCGTCAAAACGAATCGGATTGATCCCGTGATTTACAAGAGCGAGAGCTTCCTCATCAAAACACTCGGTCACATTTTTATGAAAGATTCCCGTTGCCTCTACCGCAAGCGGGCTGTCAATGTAAACTTCAAAATCCGGATACTCCGGCACAAGATTTTCCGTCTTCACTCTTCTTAAAAAATAGAGCATTTCCTGCGTCCTTCCCACAGAAAATGCAGGAATCACAACATTTCCTCCCCTTTTAAACGTTTCTGCAATTACTTCTGCAAGTTTTCTTGCATAATCAATGTTTTCTTCATGGAAACGGTCTCCATAAGTGGACTCCATGACCACATAATCTGCCTCTTCAATAAAATGCGGATCTTTGATCAGCGGTTTATTTCCATTTCCAAGATCGCCGGAAAATACAATTTTTTTACTTCCCTCTTCTTCCTTTGCCCAGACTTCAATCGAAGCAGAACCCAATAAATGCCCCGCATCGACAAAACGAATCGTCAACTGTTTATGGATCTCAATCTCCTTTTCATAGGGACAAGGCACAAAATGATCCAATACCCCGACCGCATCGTTCATATCATAAAGCGGTATAACATCCTCTTTTCCCGCACGCCTTGCTTTTCGATTTTTCCATTCCGCCTCAAACTGCTGGATGTGCGCGCTGTCTTTTAACATAATATCACAGAGTTCTGCCGTCGCGTTTGTCGCATAGATTTTTCCCCGAAATCCATGACTATAAAGAAGCGGCAGCAGTCCGGAGTGATCAATATGCGCATGTGTAATCAAAATATAGTCAATCTGCGCTGCATTGACCGGAATCTCTTGATTCACATACAGATCCGGCCCCTGCTCCATGCCACAGTCCACTAAAATATGCAACTCTCCTACTTGCAGATAATGACAGCTCCCCGTCACCTCATGATCTGCCCCTAAAAATTCTAGTTTCATATCATCTTCTCCTTTGGTATTCCCACTGATTCTCAATCGCTTCACAACATGATTTCACAAACCATAGACATCTTAATGCATATGATATTTGTCTATATTATATCATATTTATCCTCTGAATTGTATATACAATTATTCAAATTTTACAATTTCTTTTTTCAACCTCTTCATAATCTTTTTCTCAAGGCGAGAAATATAGGACTGTGAGATACCAAGCAGATCTGCAACTTCTTTTTGCGTCATCTCTTTTCCATCCTTTGTTCCCAGGCCAAAACGCAATTCCACGATCGTGCGCTCCCTGCCCGAAAGTTTTTTGATCGCCTCTCTTAAAAGCTGTTCTTCCACTTCCGTCTCGATATCCCGATAAATGACATCCTCCTCTGTCCCAAGCACGTCAGACAATAAAAGTTCATTTCCGTCATAGTCCACATTCAGCGGCTCATCAATGCTCACTTCCAATTTGGTCTTATTATTGCGCCGCAGATACATTAAAATCTCATTCTCGATACAGCGGGAAGCATAGGTCGCCAATTTGATTTTTTTCTCCGGATTGAATGTATTGATTGATTTAATCAGTCCAATCGTTCCAATTGAAATCAGATCTTCCACTCCGACTCCGGTATTGTCAAATTTTTTTGCAATGTAGACGACGAGCCTCAAATTATGTTCAATCAGCACAGATTTGGATTCTTTTGACCTTTCGCCCTCCTCGTCCGCCAATCCCTGTATGTAATGCGCTTCATCAATGGCGTCCAGTGGGGGCGGAAGAACTTCACTTCCCCCGATATAGTGTACTTCATTTTTCTTTTTCCACAACATTGTATAAAAAGATGGCATAATTCGGATTCCCATCCGATTTTTCAAATTCATTTTTATGTACATAGTTCTATCCTTTCCTGTTACTTCATGACTCTTACCTTTATGGTATCGCCCGTCTACCATAATCTTCCGTTTAATATCACCTGATATTCGCTATTCTTTAAAAAATCTTCTTCCACCACTGCAAAAACTGCCGGTTTTACAGAGATCTCTCTATTTTTCTTCTGTATTAAAAGGCAATCCAATGTGACCGCCGGAATCAATCCATGTTCCTTTCCCAATGAAACAAATGGAATATAGCGGTACGCAAGCTTTTCCGCTCCCTCTATCTGTGCGAACATTTCTTTTGCAATCAGACTAACGGGAAGCTTTACATATGGATCCACCAATAAATTTCCTGTATCAAAAAAGCCTTCCAAGGAAAGTTCAGACTCTCCTTGGCATATCTTTATATCGTATATTTTCTCCTTTTCTTTTCCCCCTTGAAAAAGCGCCAAAAAAACACTCATAAAAATTGCCGTCGCCGCCATCACCCATCCAAAAAGCCGCGTCTGTCCGAGTACCTGACACGTCCATCCCACGCATCCACCTACTAACATCATTAACAGATACCCTGTCACATAATCTAAGATAAATTCCCGGAAACTTTTCTGACGAAAACATCCATAAAATATCAACGGATTAATCAGGAAATGAACAAGGCACTTGTAAAACCACGCATTTTTCAGCACGAGCATACACACGGTACTGCTCAGTACTCCCAAAAACGCTAGCACCATCATACGGCTTATTTTACATGGCTTCCCCCTGATTTCCCGAATCAAAAGAAGTGTCAGATAATCAAAAAAGAAATTCGTAAATAAATATACGTCTATGTAAAATTCATAGTGCACTTTCCACCTCCATTGCTTTAATCTGATACCCAATATCTGATGTCTATTATAGCGGATGGACACTGTGATTTTTGTCAAAAAAAAGTTGCGATACATATTTTTCTTGTATAGGAATTTCCTATGATATAAAAAATAAGCACCGACAATATCTTGTCGATGCTCGATCGTCCTGTTACTTCTATATCAAAATTCAAAGTTCACGCACAAAGAGATCTTTCAGGAAACCTGTTAACTTCACTCCCAGTTTTCTCAAAACAATATCCAGTGCTTCCATTGTCTCAGTCATATCCTCCACATTGGCATTACTGCCCATATGACCAATACGGATCACCTGACCAGAAAGACTGTCAAACGAACCCGCCAGTATAATATTGTGCTCCTGTCTCATGGTATTTAAAATTTCCTTTGCAGTCGTTTCTTTCGGCACATCAAAAACTGTAACTGTATTGGAAAATCCTTCTTTTAAATAAAGGCTTAATCCGGCATTTACCAGCGCCTTTCTACAAGCATTTCCAATTCTCGCATGGCGCATAAGCATTCCTTTGTCTTTTTCTATATTTTCAAATGCTTCCCGCAGTCCATAAATGTCACTGATCGGCATAGTATAGGGAAACCATTTTGCCTCGTAATATCCCTCAAATATTTTCAGATTGGCATAAAAGGAAGCAATTGGTGTTCTCCTTTCATTCATCACTTTTTTTGCCGCCTCGCTTATCGTCACAAAAGTCAGTCCCGGAGGAGCAGAAACTGCTTTTTGAGAACCGCCGCAGAGCAGATCAATCTGAGCTTCATCGACACGGAGTTCTTCGCCGAACATAGCAGATACAGAATCAACCACTGTAATCAGTCCATATTTTTTTAGCAAAGGGCAGAGTGCTGCGACATCATTTAACATTCCGCTTGGTGTATCACAGTGAACTAACGTGGCATACTTATAATCGTGATCTTTTTCCAAAAATGTTTCCAATGCCCGCGGGTCAATTGGTCTTCTGTCATCTACAGTATATAATTCCGGTTTTCCACCATATAGGGTCACAAAATCTGCAAACCCTTTTCCATAAATTCCGTTATCTAAGATTAGAACCCGATCTCCCGCTTCTGTCAGGGACGCACATGCTGCTTCTAACCCTAAAATCCCCTCGCCGCCCAATAACAAGGTCTCATTCTCTGTATGTAAAAGACGGCTGATCAGCTCACAGGTCTCCTTATAAAAATCTACAAATTCTTCATCCAAATCCGGATTTGTGCACTCTCTTGCTCTGGCAAGGCGGATATTTTCCTTCACTTGCGTTGGTCCCGGCGTCATAATTTTATACATCATTCTCTTACCTCTCTAATTCTCACGCTAAAATGGCACTTGCAGCCTTTTTCAATGGTTCAATAAGAATCAATACAATCACTGCCGCTACTCCAATCTGTACCAGGTTTCCCGGTACGGACGCCACAGGCGTCACCCAATTCCCATATAGGATTCCCTCTGCGAT
>JAAVYC010000099.1 GCA_022790905.1 Lachnospiraceae bacterium
ATTGAGAGGACTCAGCGATTACCGCATGTTGATTTATTCGGTTTTACTGATTGCGATGATGCTCTTTAACTGGGCACCGGGAGCAATTGTATTTAGAGAACGTTTGAAAAATAAATGGAAAAAGACAAAGGAGGAATCATAAGATGGAATTGTTAAAAGTAAAAAATCTTGGGATCTCCTTTGGGGGACTCCGTGCCGTGGATGCGCTCAACTTAGAGATTGAAAAAGGACAGCTCTATGGACTGATTGGTCCAAATGGCGCTGGCAAGACAACGGTTTTTAATATGCTTACAGGTGTCTACAAGCCGACAGACGGGACAATTTTCTTGGAGGGAGAAAATATTACGGGAAAAAAGACAATAGAGATCAATAAACATGGAATAGCGAGAACATTTCAAAATATCCGTCTCTTTCATGAACAGAGTGTGCTGGACAATGTGAAAATTGGTCTGCACAATAAGAGGGTTTATTCGACATTTAGCGGAATTTTTCGACTTCCAGTATATTATAAAGTGGAAAAAGAGATGAATGAAAAGGCGATGGAATTGTTGGAGGTGTTCGATCTGCAAAATGAAGCCGATGTTCTAGCGTCGAATCTTCCCTATGGAAAACAAAGGAAATTAGAGATTGCAAGGGCCTTGGCTACAGACCCGAAGCTGCTTTTACTCGATGAGCCAGCAGCAGGGATGAATCCAAATGAGACAAAAGAGCTGATGGATACCATTCGTTTCGTGAGGGATCAATTCGACATGACAATTCTTTTGATTGAGCATGATATGAAGTTGGTTTCTGGCATCTGTGAAGAACTGACAGTTCTGAATTTTGGGCAGGCGCTTGCACAGGGAGAGACGGGCGAGGTGCTGAATGATCCGGAAGTCATCAAAGCATATCTGGGAGAATAGGAGGAAATTGTTATGTCAATGCTTGAAATAAAAGATTTGGAAGTATATTATGGTGTGATTCAGGCAATCAAAGGAATTTCCTTTCACGTAGATGAAGGTGAAGTAATCGCCCTGATTGGTGCAAACGGGGCGGGAAAGACGACCACGCTTCAGACGATCACAGGGATGTTGAATCCGAAAGCAGGGAGTATCAAATTTGAGGGTACGGAATTGACGAAAGTTGCCGGACATAAGATTGTTTCTATGGGAATGGCACATGTGCCGGAGGGAAGACGTGTTTTTGCGCAGCTTTCCGTATTGGAAAATTTGAAATTAGGAGCATATACGAGAAAAGAGAAAAAAGAGATCGAGGAGAGCCTGAAAAGAGTATATAAAAGTTTTCCGCGTCTGGAAGAGAGAAAAAATCAGTTGGCGGGTACGCTTTCTGGGGGTGAACAGCAGATGCTGGCTATGGGGCGGGCATTGATGAGTAAACCGAGAATGATTTTGATGGATGAACCGTCCATGGGACTCTCGCCGATTTTTGTGGAAGAGATTTTTAATATTATCAAAGAAATTTCGGCGGAGGGGACAACGGTACTTTTAGTAGAACAGAATGCAAAAAAGGCATTAGCAATCGCAGATCGAGCCTATGTGTTGGAGACAGGAAAGATTGTTCTCGAAGGCGATGCGAAAGAATTGATGAGTGATGAATCCATTAAGAAAGCATATTTAGGAGAGTAGGTGTTTTTATGGAAAATACGGTGATTACAATTGCCAGAGGGTATGGCAGTGGCGGAAGAACTCTTGGAAAACTTTTAGCAAAAGAGTTGGGGCTTCATTACTATGACAGAGAGTTAATCCGTATGGCGTCAGATGAGAGCGGAATCAATGAGGCTTTATTTGGAGAAGTGGATGAAAAATTGAAAAAATCTCCGTTGTGGCGCATTGTGAAAAAGACTTATAATGGGGAGGTAATTCCACCAGACAGCGGGGAATTTGTCTCGGACAATAATCTTTTTAATTATCAGGCAAAGGTGATCAGACAACTTGCCAAAGAGGAATCCTGCGTGATTATTGGACGATGTGCAGATTACATTTTAAAAGATTTTGACAATGTGATCAGTCTCTATTTTTATGCGCCGAGAGAGGATTGCATTAAGAGAGTCCAGGATATTTCTAGTGAATCGGTTAGAGAAATTGAGAAAAAAATTGATAAGATTGATAAGTATCGCGCAGAGTACTATAAATATTATACGGGCAAAGACTGGAAGGATGCGACGAACTACGATTTTTGTTTGAATACGACTTCTATGAGTTATGAGAAGTTGGTGGAAGTGGTGAAAGCGTATATCACAATCTGTAAGAAATAAGAGGCGGGATGTGGAACCAATGAAAATGCTGGAAATAGAAAAAAAGTTTTTAGTGGATACTCTGCCATCAGAGCTGGAAAAGTATGAGTGTGTTCAGATAGAACAGGGATATCTCTGTACTAACCCAGTGGTGCGTATCCGTCGCTCCAATCAAAAATATATTTTGACATACAAAGGCGAGGGGCTTTTTGTGAGAGAAGAACACAATTTGCCTTTGACGAGAGAGGGATATGAACATCTAAAACCCAAAGTGGATGGAATTTTGATTGAAAAAAAGCGCTACAAAATTCCCTATCAAAATTACGTGATAGAATTGGATATTTTTGAGGGAGAACTTGCCTCGCTTCTCCTAGCAGAAGTAGAATTTGAGAGTGAAGAAGAGGCAAAAGCGTTTCTCCCGCCAGACTGGTTTGGGGAAGATGTTACCTATACAGGAAAATATCAGAACAGTTATTTGAGCCAAAATGGGTTGAGATAGATCATTTTTTGAACAGAAAGAGGATACTGTAAATGCAGTATCCTCTTTTTGTAGCTTTCGCCATCAGCGAAAACGGTTTGTCTCGTATTTCATTCTGGTTTTGAGGCAGTTTTTTAATTCCTGATAGCGCACGTCGATGGGGCCGTCTTCGATGACAATGTCCGATACAACTGCCATGGTATCGATCATATGGTCGTTAACGATATTTACCATATCTGTAAGGATTTTATAGCGTTCCGTATCGGTGTCAGCGTCGAGGAATTCCATTAGTTTTGGATGGATTCCATCCGGAAGAGGTTCCTCCGTCACTTCTTGTGGTGTATGGGCGTCTTCCGATACGGTGGATGAAAGAGGCGGGGATGCCTCCTCAAAGCAATATTTTTGTGTCGCATCGGGATATTTTTCAAGGTTGGTCTCACTTAGGAAAAGAGAGAGGGGGCGGACGTATATTTCAAAGTCGCCGTAAAGAGCTTGATAGACTACCATTTTTTCGCCGGTTTCCGAGTCTAAGGCGAGAGTGACAATTTGATAAAGTCTGTCCTTAAAATGCCGATAGCGCTGACCGGGCTTGGGTATATTTCGTTCTGTCATTGCTTATTCCTACTTTTCTATTTGATAATATTGGTTTAGAAGATCCATACCTTCTGCAATAAAATCCCGCTCGAAAGAAAGTTTTGGTTCGTAGCCTTTTACGATCAAATCCTGAACGGATTGCATAAGATTGCCGGGATCATCAGGTTCTATCTGTTCCGTAAACGATGTTAAAGGAGCAGACTTTTTGGAATTTGAAAGATCAGAGGTGTTAGAAGATTTATTAAAATCCTCCGCGACACTTCTTTTGGCCCGTGTCAAAACATCCTCCTTTGGAGTGGCTGTTGTTCTCTTGGTTGCTTTGGAACGGGAAGATGTATAGGTTGGATAGGTATCCTGCTTCTTTTTGTAGGCAGCTTTTTGTTTCTGACTTTTTTGAAGAGAATAAATAATGAGGATAACGATGAATATTATCCAAATCAAAGCGATCATGCTGTCACCCATTGATCCTTTCTATAATATTTGTAAATAAAGTTAATACTATTATAATAAATTTTAGAAAAAGAAACAACAGCAACTGGACAAATAAATGAGAGCTCTCTATAATGAACTAAAGTAATCAATCGCATGAATAACAAGGAATGGAGGAGAGCATATGTCAAAAATAGGGATTTTTTTTGCAGACGGATGTGAAGAGATAGAGGGGTTATCTGTAGTAGATATCTGTAGAAGAGCAGATTTAGAGATTGTGACGATTTCCATTATGGAAAGAGCAGAGATTATGGGTTCACATAAAATCACTTTTTTAACGGATACCGTGTTTGAAAAAGTAGATTTCACGGAGCTGGATGGTGTGATACTTCCAGGTGGAATGCCGGGAACTTTAAACTTACAGAAACATGATGGTGTCAATCAAGTCATAAGAGAATTTGCGAAAGAGGGAAAACTTGTAGCAGCAATCTGCGCGGCACCGAGTGTTCTAGGGGCAGCAGGAATTCTGGAGGGAAAAGAAGCGGTATGTCATCCGGGATTTGAGGAAAAATTGACGGGAGCAAAAGTAAAATTTGAGAATGTGGCAGTGGATGGAAATGTGATCACGAGCCGTGGCATGGGAACGGCATTTGATTTTGGACTTGCGATTGTAAAATATTTTAAAGAAGAGAAAGTTGTCGAGGATGTAAAAAGCCATATGGTATATTAAAATGTATGGGAATGGTAACGGTGATGACAGGAAGAACTTACCAACATATTTTTTTTATAATAAACCATACTAGTATCAAGACAAGCGATAACGCTGTCTTATGAATAGATTAGAGAAAAAAATATGGAGGTGAAACCTATGAGCTCAAATACAAGTTCAGGTTCCAGCACAATGGCAGTGCCAGAAGCAAAAGAAGCTATGAAGCGCTTTAAAGAAGAGGTAGCATCTGAAATCGGAGTACCTTTAAAAGAGGGCTATAACGGAGATTTGACAAGCAGACAGGCTGGTTC
>JAAVYC010000100.1 GCA_022790905.1 Lachnospiraceae bacterium
TACCCCTCTAAATGATACTTCCTCGCCTTCGCCGCAACCGTCTTATGCGTAATTCCCAGCGCTTTTCCGGCCGCATTGAAGCTTCCGTACTTTTCCAGAGCCCTGCGAATAATCTCTTTTTCATAGAATTCCCAAGGCATAATCTCGTCAGGTTCTTCAAATATTATTTTTACCGTTTCCTTTTCTTTCGATCGTCCAGCGCTCTGTTCGCTCTGCGGTTCCAAAACGCCTGTCTGATATTCCTCACTGATATAATGGGGAAGGTCCTCTTTTTGAATCTCGCGACCGTCCGCCAAAATATTGATACGCTCCATCACATTCTCAAGCTCTCTGATATTTCCCGGCCAGGAATACTGAATCAGCGCCTGCATCGCTTCACTGCTTAAATGTTTGGGTTCACAGCTCAAGTCCTGTGCAATCTTTTCTAAAAAATGCTCGGACAACACCGGAATATCTTCCTTTCTCTCCCGAAGCGGGGGAAGCCAGATCGGTATAACATTGAGACGATAGTAGAGGTCCTCTCGAAAATCTCTCTTTTTCACCAATTCTTCCAAATTTCTGTTTGTTGCCGCAATAATCCTTGCATCCACGGTAATGGTGCGGTCGTCCCCGACTCTTTGGAACTCTTTTTTCTGAATTACTCGAAGCATCTTTGCCTGCATGGACTTGTCCAGTTCTCCGATTTCATCCAAAAAAATCGTTCCCTTATCTGCCAACTCGAATTTTCCGATTTTGGTCTTGATTGCCCCCGTATAAGCTCCTTTTACGTGTCCAAACATCTCGCTCTCCAAAAGATTCTCCGGAATTGCCGCGCAGTTGACACGGATAAACGGCTGCTTTGCCCTCTCACTGGAATAGTGAATTGCCTCCGCGATCAGTTCTTTCCCCGTACCGCTCTCTCCGCGAATCAGAACATTGAAATTATTATCCGCCGTTTTTGCCGCCACTTTCATTGCATCGCAGAGTTTGCTGCTGACACCCACGATTCTGTTAAACGCTGGATCTAATTTTTGCCTCCGGTTCAATTCTTCTTCTAGATACTGCGTCTTTGCAGAGAGCTGATTGATACGCTCCACCAGCTCCTGAATCTCACTCAGATTCTTGACCACCGAAATCCCGCCGACAATCTGCTGATTTACAATAATTGGCACGATATTTGCCACCACACTGTTGCCACTCTTTTTCGGGCAGATTGCTCCCATAATCTTTTGCCCTTTTTCTAATACTTTAATACGGTTTCCAGTCGGAGAAATCCCATAAATATTGTCTCCCTCCGCAATTTTTTCACCCGTGATTTCTCCGTAAGCCCGATTGACATACGTGACATTCGCCGCCCTGTCAAAGACGCAGATTCCATCCTGAACCACTTCCAAAATTTGAAGATACCGCTCTTTTAATTCTTTTACCTCTTCAAATTCCCAGGTGATCTGCATAAGCTTTGAGACATCCTCAAAAGTACTGATCGCACCCTTGATTTCTCCATTCTCTATGATTGGCGTCGTATTCATAACCAGAGAGGATTCTCCCACCGTCTTAGTGTAACCCAGTACCGGTTTCTCGGTCTTTACAACTTCCGGCAATTTAGAATCCGCAAAGACTTCTTCTATCTTCTTTCCAAGCACCTTTTCAGAGGGAATCTGAAAAAGCCTTTCTGCCTCGCGATTATAAATAATCACAGTATGATGACTGTCAATCACCACCAAGCCACTCTCAATATTCTCATAAATATTTTCCGATGTGATGACATTGTCCTGAAGAAGCGTGTCAACTTGAATCAATTCTGAGGGACTAATGTTAAAATCGCTCTCCAGAAATTGTTTCATTTCTTTAGAAGCCTTCTCGACCTGCTCTTTTTTGTCTCCCTCCGTTACCAGACAGATTTCCTGATTCTGTTTGATTTTTAATGCCGTCACCAGAAGAATACTTGTCAAAGGAATATGATTTACTTCCTCTTTTTGGATATGAAAGACAACCCTATATTTATTCTGTAACTGATCCGCTCTCTGCACGATCATCGCGGCAATTCTGACATGCAAACCTTTTTCGTGGCGAACGATAACTTTTGTCTCTACTCTATGTATTTTCTCCATAAGCTCCTGCCTCTCATCGAAAACTTTATGCATATTCCCTGCGTCTTTGTGTATTTGGTATCGAAAGCTGCTCTCTGTACTTTGCAACGGTGCGCCTTGAGATCCGAACGCCCCGGCTCTCCAACTGTTCTGCGATCTTTGCATCGGATAAAGGCCGTTTTTTATTTTCTGCTTTTATCATCTCCTCAATCAGTGATCGCACATTGCAGTGATTGCCCTCCGATGTTTTGTTAGAAAAAAAGTATTTTAATTCAAAAATACCCCAACGGCATTCCAGATATTTATCCCGAATCGCCCGACTGACCGTCGACTCATGAATCTCCAGTTCCTGCGCAATATCCCAAAGGTTCATCGGTTTTAAAAAGGCTTTTCCCCGTTCAAAAAATGTCCTCTGATAGTCCACGATAGCCTCTGTAACCGCCCGAAGCGTCTCTTCTCTTTTTCCTATATTTTTTATAAAAATCTGCGCCTTTTGATATTGTTCCTGAAAATAGTCATTTTCCTCTTTTCCATATTGTCCCGACAAAAGCGAAAGATATTCTCGGTTCAACTCTAAATTACGGATTCTTTCTCTATTATAAATGACGTGGTAACCATCGTCATCCTGTTTAATCGTAATATCCGGATAGATAAAGTTATTCGTCTCACTCCCATAACCTCTGCCCGGAATCGGTTCCAGCTCTTTTTTTATATCTTGAACAACTTCTATCGTCTCCTCCAATGTCCAGCCCGTCTCTTTACTGATCTGTGGAATTTTATTTCCCGCAATCTCATTTAAATAATTTCCCACCAAAAGACGCAGTTTTTCTGTCTTCTCATCTTCTCCTTTTAACTGTAACAAAAGACATTCTTTCAAATCTCTCGCAAACACTCCACAGGGTTCAAACTGCTGCAAAAAAGCAATCTCTTTTTCCAATTCTTCCTGTGTAATCTGCAGACTTTTCGTCAATTCTTCCGACTCTATTTTTAAATATCCCGTCTCCTCTAGACATTCAATTAAATATTCCGCTCTTCTTTGTCTCTTAGCGCCAACTTTCTTTGCATATAGTTGCATCCGCAGGACCTCTTTTAATCCTGTATCATAACTTTTTTCGTCCGCTATGGCATTGAGCTCCGACTGTCCATCCTCATCTTCATTACTCTTTCTCGCACGATATCTGATTCCCTCTCCATAAGATTGGCGAATTTCCTTTTTTTCATCCTCCCCAGAACTATCCAACATCGGATTCGACAATAGTTCCTCTTCAATACACTGATTTAATTCCTCCGCTCCCATCTGCAAGACAGATAATGCCTGCTCCATCTGCGGCGTCAATACCAGTTTTTGTGTCTGTCTAATAGAAATGTCCATTCCGATTTGCATGAAAAAATCTCCTCATCTGTCTGTTTCAAATCTTTGATTTAGGCTTTGAAAATCGTTGCACTTATTCTATCACATATCTGTTATAAAATGAACAAAAACAAATTATGACTTCGATGCGAATTGACAAAATAAGCTTTTTTTAATACGATGTATCTAATTTAGATCTGCAACTAAGCACTCAATAAGAGATTAAAAATTTCAGGAGGGATTCTACATGAAAATGATGGTATTGTACTATTCAAAAAGCGGAAATACGAAACAGATGGCAGAAGTTATCGCAAAGGGAATGGAGCGCGTAAAAGATGCCCAAGTTAAAGTTTGCTCCATCGAAGATGTTGACGAAGAATGGGCAAAAGAGAGTAAATGTATCATTTTGGGCTCTCCTATTTACGTCTCAAACGTATGCGCCTCTGTCAAAACATGGTTAGACGGTCCATGTAAAAAATACCAGCTTGCCGGAAAACTGGGCGGCGCTTTTGCAACAATGGACTATCTCCATGGCGGCGGCGATCTTGGAATTCGTCTGATTCTCGATCACATGATGGTATACGGAATGATGA
>JAAVYC010000101.1 GCA_022790905.1 Lachnospiraceae bacterium
CAGGTATCCCGTGTAACAGATGAAGTGGCATATGTCGTTTTAAACGGAAATTATGCATTAGAGGCAAAATTCTCTGTTGGAAAAGACTCGATTGCATATGAGAAATCGGATTCTGAAGCCGCACAGACTTATGTGAATGTGATTGCTGTAAAAGAGGGAAATGAGGATAGCGACAAAATCAAAGCGTTAGTAGATGTATTAAAATCAGATGATATTAAAAAATACATCAATGATACTTACGATGGAGCGGTAGTTCCTTTTGAATAAAGTATTTGACATTTTCTTGCTGACAGATTAAAATAAGGCAAGAGATAATAGAAAACGGGGTGCTTACGGAAGTAGGCTGAGATAAAGCTGTATCGCTTTGACCCGAGACCTGATTTGGATAATGCCAACGTAGGGATATATAAGAGAAGCATAGCGATAGCTGTATATATACGAATTGGTATATATACAGCTTTTTTCTTGTATGAAAATAGAATGCGGGAGTGTGTGGATTGACTTTTGTTCTTCTATGATATAAAAAGATTCCTCTAGAACTTCTTGTTTGAATCGGCTATTCCATGTAAGAAAGGTCTAGGATTATCTAAGATAAAGGAGACACACAAGATGAATTGTAAAAAAGGGGATTTGCTGCTATATGCAGTGACTGACAGAACCTGGTTGAGTGGGGATACTCTGGCCTCCCGGGTACAAGAGGCGATAGAGGGGGGAGTGACGTTTATTCAGCTTCGGGAAAAAAATTTAGAGAGAGAAGAAACTTTAGAGGAAGCGAAAAAAATCAAAGAAGTATGTGCGAGATCTCATATTCCGTTTGTAATTAACGACGACGTGGAACTCGCGTTACAAGTGGATGCGGACGGAGTCCATGTGGGGCAGCGGGATATGGAGGCAGGAGCTGCCCGCAGGCGTTTAGGACCGAATAAGATTCTCGGTGTAACGGCGCGAACGGTAGAACAGGCGCTCGCGGCTGAGAAGAATGGAGCCGATTATCTCGGAGTGGGTGCAGCTTTTGTGACAGGTTCCAAAAAGGATGCCAAAAAAATTAGTCATGAAACGTTAAGGGAAATTTGTGAAGCAGTTCAGATTCCAGTTGTCGCCATCGGAGGAATTGGAGAGGAAAATGTGGAGCAGTTAGCGGGGACTGGAATCTGTGGAGTAGCGGTGATCAGTGCCGTTTTTGCGAAACCAGATGTAAAAGCGGCGGCACAGAGATTGAGAGAAAAAGTGTTGAGGATGTTGAGTAAATGAAGAATACAGTATTGACAATTGCTGGAAGTGATTGCAGTGGAGGCGCTGGGATTCAAGCGGATATCAAAACCATAGAGGCATATGGAGTCTATGCCATGAGTGCGATCACAGCAGTGACAGCACAAAACACTTTGGGAGTGCAAGCAGTCTATGAGATGAGCGAAGAATGTCTGAGTGGGCAGTTAGAGAGCGTTTTTTCAGATATTTTTCCGGATGCAGTAAAAATTGGAGTGCTGGCGAATGAAGATCTGATTAAAATTGTATCGGAATTTTTGCAGAAAGAGAAGGCGAAACACATCGTAGTAGATCCGGTTATGATATCAAGCAGTGGAACAATGTTATTGGAAAAGAAGGCGGTGGACAACTTAAAAAAAATGATTTTTCCTCTGGCAGAATTAATAACGCCCAATATTCCGGAAGCGGAAGTATTGACGGGAATTTGTATTACAGAAAAGCCGGAAATGGAATCCGCTGCGGCAATCTTAGGGCAAAATTATGGAGGTGCTGTCGTATTAAAGGGGGGACATGCACAGGGCAGCGCGGATGATCTTTTGTATCTGGATGGAAATTGTATCTGGATTGCAGGGGAGAGACTAGATAATTCTAATACACATGGTACGGGCTGTACATTCAGTTCTGCGATTGCAGCCGGACTTGCAAAAGGGATGGACATCGAAAAAAGTGTCAGAACAGCAAAAGAATATATGCAAAAGGCGATCGAAGCAGGTCTTGATCTAGGACATGGAAACGGTCCTCTGGAACACAGTGTTGGAAGTTGTAAATATTAAAATGAAATATAGAGTGCAAGACACATAAGAAAGGAAAAAGAGATGGAAAGAGCATATGCAACGCAGATGGAGGCGGCAAGAAAAGGAATCGTAACAGAAGAGTTGAAAAAAGTAGCAGTGAAAGAGCATATGGGTGAGGGAGAGCTTCTGCCTCTGGTTGCAGAGGGAAAAGTGGTGATCTGCGCGAATAAAAATCATAAATGTATTGAACCAGAAGGGATCGGCTCCATGCTTGCGACGAAAATCAATGTAAATCTCGGAGTATCTAGGGACTGCAAAGATTATGATATTGAGATGCAAAAAGTAATGAAAGCGGTTCATATGGGAGCGCATGCAATTATGGATTTGTCCTCGCACGGAGATACCATTCCATTTCGCCGGAAACTGACGTCGGAATGTCCTGCAATGATCGGAACGGTTCCAGTATACGATTCAGTGATTCATTATCAGAGAGATTTGGATACGCTCTCGGCAAAAGATTTCATTGACGTGGTTAGACTTCATGCAGAGGATGGTGTGGATTTTGTAACGCTTCACTGCGGAATTACAAGAAAAACGATTGATCAGATCAAAAATCATAAAAGAAAAATGAATATTGTCTCCCGTGGCGGTTCTCTTGTTTTTGCGTGGATGTGCATGACTGGAGAGGAAAATCCATTTTATGAATATTACGACGAGATTTTAGATATCTGCAGAGAATATGACGTGACGATCTCTTTAGGAGATGCCTGTCGCCCGGGATGTCTTGCGGATGCATCAGATGTCTGTCAGATTGAGGAACTAGTTCGTCTCGGTGAATTGACAAAACGCGCGTGGGAGAGGGACGTTCAGGTTATGGTAGAGGGACCAGGGCACATGCCGATGGATCAAATTGCGGCAAATATGAAGATTCAAAGTACCATCTGTCAAGGAGCGCCATTTTATGTTCTAGGACCTCTGGTGACAGATATCGCACCGGGGTATGACCATATTACTTCGGCAATCGGGGGAGCCATTGCGGCTGCAGCAGGAGCTTCATTTTTGTGTTACGTCACTCCAGCGGAACATTTGGCGCTTCCAAATGTAGAGGATGTAAAGCAGGGGATTATTGCCTCTAAAATTGCAGCACATGCAGCGGATATTGCAAAAGGAGTGCGTGGTGCACAAGAAATGGATGATCGTATGGCGGATGCGAGAAAAAGGCTTGACTGGGAGGAACAGTGGGCGTGTGCGATAGATTCCGAAACAGCAAAAAGAATCAGGGAGGAGAGAAAGCCGGAACATGACGATACCTGCTCTATGTGCGGAAAATTCTGTGCAGTGCGCAGTATGAATAAAGCGTTAGCGGGAGAACACATTGATATTCTATAGTTTGGTGGAAATGGGTGGAAATATGTGATAAAATTTTAGTCAGAAAAGACAAGGAGGCAAATATAAGATATGAAGAAAAGAAGGTGTCTTTATCTCCTGTGTTGTATGGCTATGATTTTGTCACTTTGCGGCTGCAAGAAAGAAGAAGAACCTGCCGCACAAAATCCAAAAGAGGAACAGACGGAGCCGAAGCAGGAGATAGAACCAGAAGAATCGAAACCGGAAAAGCCAGATTCGAAGGAAACAGAGAAGCCAAAAGAAATAGAAGAGGAGCCGGAGAAACCGGAAGAGCCAGAAAAAGTACCGCAGAAACTGGTGGTGATTGATCCGGGACATCAGAGCAGAGGAGATAACTCTCAGGAACCAATCGGACCGGGGGCATCGGAAACGAAAGCAAAAGTAGCGGGAGGAACGTCCGGTGTCTCTACAGGTCTGGCAGAATATGAGCTGACATTGCAGGTTTCTTTAAAATTGAGAGATGAATTGAAAAGTCGGGGTTACGAAGTGATGATGACTAGAGAGAGCAATGATGTCAACATCTCCAATGCAGAGCGCGCAGCAGTAGCCAATCATGCAAAAGCAGATGCTTTTATCAGGATTCATGCGAATGGGTCTACAAATAGCAATACCAATGGCGCAATGACGATTTGTCAGACCGCCTCGAATCCCTATAATGCCAGTTTTTATCGTCAGAGCAAAGCACTGTCAGAGGCGGTGTTAGATGGGCTGATCAGTGCCACGGGGGCAAAGCGTGAATATGTCTGGGAGACTGATACAATGAGCGGGATCAATTGGGCATCAGTCCCAGTGACCATTGTGGAAATGGGCTATATGACAAACCCAACAGAAGATCAGAATATGGCATCGGCATCGTATCAGAGTCAGATAGCGACGGGGATTGCAAATGGAATTGCTGCCTATTTTGGAGAATAATATTGACAGAGCAAAAGGAGATTTTTATGAATATATTTGTGTGTTATCCGAAATGTAGTACCTGTAAAAAGGCTGAAAAATGGCTGCAGGAAAATGGTCTAGAGTATGAATTGAGAGATATTAAGACAGAGAATCCGTCAAAAGAAGAGCTGCGGGAATGGTATAAAAAAAGCGGACTCGATATCAAACGTTTTTTTAACACCAGTGGAATGATTTATCGTGAGATGCAATTGAAGGACAAGCTGCCAGATATGAGCGAAGAGGAAAAACTAGAGTTACTTGCCACGGATGGAATGTTGGTAAAACGACCGATTTTTGTAACAGATACGAATGTGTTTGTGGGTTTTAAAGAAAAAGAATGGGAACAGCTAAAGACCTAATTGAGAGCCCGGCTGTAGGAATGAAAAAGTTGGAAAATTGCGTAAAATACCGAATAGAACCAACACAATCAGACAGATTCTTAAGAGCATATTTTGAAATTTGGTATAACGGATGTTTCCATAGCGCACATAGGAATAGAGGAAGTGAAATAAAAAGTATAAAAAAAGAGGCAATAAAATAAAAAATGCCATATGATCGAAAAATGCTTTTTGGAACTGAAATGAGAGCAGGTGGATGATACAGCGTGTCATGCCGCACCCTGGACAGTAAAGCCCAGTGATGGTATGAAAAAAACAGGGAACCGCGAATCCGGTTCCCTGACAAAATATAAAATATAAGATTCCTGCTAATATCAATAAAATTCCATAAAAGGTCATTTTTCGAAAGCGTTCTCTCATAATCTGATCCAATCTCAATACATTAATACTGTTTATAGTTATTGTCAGAAAGTTTGTTTAATTCATTCTGGATTAAAGCGTAAGCAATTACTCCACCAAAAATATATAATAACAAATAGAGAATACCGCCATTTCCAGCAGGTAAACCGCGTTTTTCATGTGCAATATCAATCTTTTCACCGCATTTGTAAGCCCAATATAAGCCATAAATACCACAGGTAATGAGCGTAAGCAACAATGCTAAGCCGCCTGATGTACCCTGTACTTCAGCTGCTGCATTTGTATCATCAGTCAGGCATACGAACCAATACAGTCCAAAGATACCGCAGGTGATGATCGTGAGCACGATGTACAATACAATACTTCTTTCTCTTATCATAACAAAATCCTCCTAATAAAATAACTTTAAATAAACCAAAATAACAATAACACATATATAATAATATGTCAATTTTCGAGAAATTTCCATTCTTTTAAAATTTTTTTCTAAGGTATAAAATTCCACCGTTTACAGATAATAGTACCACATGAAAATACAAAACGAAAAAATTTCAAATGGAGGAGTTTTTTATATGCGAGCAACAGGTATAGTTAGAAGAATAGACGACTTGGGACGCGTCGTAGTTCCAAAAGAAATTCGAAGGACATTGAGAATTCGCGAGGGAGATCCGCTGGAAATTTTTACAGATCGCGAAGGAGAGATTATTCTAAAAAAATACTCCCCGATTGGAGAACTTGGACAGTTTGCGGGTGAGTATGCAGATACACTTTCTCAGGCAACAGGACATTTAGTCTGTATTACGGACCGTGACCATGTGATCGCAGCGAGTGGCCAGGGGAAAAAAGATTTTGAGAATAAACCGATCAGTAAGCAGCTTGAAATGATGATCGAAAATCGTAAAAGTACCATTGCTTCAAAAGAAGAAAGAGATTATGTGAAAATTACACTCGATGATACGGGAGAATATCCAGTTCAGACAATTGGAATTATCATCAGTGAAGGG
>JAAVYC010000102.1 GCA_022790905.1 Lachnospiraceae bacterium
TCAGGGAGAAAAACTGGATGCATTTGCAAAGGCAAGGACAAAAAAGCAGGGAAAGAGTATTATGATAGAAGCGGTCAAAAAAGATATGATAGAGCGCTTCCATGATGAGACCGGAGAAAATGTTCATCTTGCAGTGGTTTACGCGAATGATTTAGAGGCGGCGAAGGAATATAAAGAGGAAGTTCAAAAGGAATTTCCGAATAATGAGATTATTATACAGCCGTTGTCATTGAGCGTTTCCTGCCATATTGGGCCGGGAGCTTTGGCGCTTACTTGCACAAAAAAGCTGGAAGTTTAGATTACAAAAAAGAAAGAGAAAAAGGGAGCAAACTCCGTAATGTCAGAACTGCTGCATTACGAGGCCTGCTCCTTTTTTTGCTGCTTTCGTTTCCAGAGAAGATAAGCTGCCATATTTGGAATGCCGGCGAGAATCCACGCGGCAGGGCTCGCCATGCAGACGGCTCTGTATCCGAAAGAATCCACGAAAAACATCACGACAAACAGTCGTCCGACTAGTTCTAAGAATCCGCCGATCATCGGTACGAGTCCATTTCCAAGTCCCTGTAAGGCCATTCTGTATAAAAATAGAATAGACAGGAAGAAGAAAAAGATGGAGATCGTATTCAGATAAATGGTGGAGTAAGATAAAATTTTATCTGTAGGATCTGCTAAAAAGAGTCCCACAATTGTTTTTCCGCCCAAAACACAGATGAGAGCGGCAAGTCCGGTCAAAATGACGGAGATAAAAAAGGCTTTTTTCATTCCGTCATAAATTCGCCTGTATTCTCCAGCACCAAGATTTTGCCCGCAATAGGTAGACATTGTGGTACCGAGCGTTGGCATAGTCTGTGTGGAGAGCTGTTCTACTTTCATCGCGGCCGTGAGTGAGGCGACGACACTAGAACCAAAAATATTGACAGCGCTTTGTAAAATCATCGTGCCGATGGCAGTGATGGAATAATTCAAAGCCATTGGAAGACCAATCCTCATCAATTCCCAGACTCCGACAGAATCAAAATAGTAGTCACTTCTTTTTGTTCTTAAAATCTCAAATTTCCAGAACATATAGAGCAGACAAAACAGTGCGGAAATGCCCTGCGCGAGAACTGTGGCATAGGCAGCGCCATCGGTTCCGAGTCCCAGAAAACGAATAAAGCAATAGTCTAATACAATGTTTAATAGAGAAGAAAATACCAGGAAATAGAGAGGTGTTTTACTGTCACCGATTCCCCTTAAAATAGAGGAGGCCGCATTGTAAAACATAGTGGCGCCGATACCCCAAAAGATAATTTTTACATACGACGCCGCCATGTCCAAAATATTGGATGGTGTTTTCATAAATACCAGCATCCATTTCGCGGAAGGGACTGTGATTGCCGTCACAACCACAGAGATGATCACTGTCAGCATCAGTGACAGGGCGACATAATGTTTCAATAGAGAATAGTCTTTTGCGCCAAAAGCCTGGGAGACTAAGACGCCGAATCCCTGTGCGATACCGATGGCGAAAAAGAGGACCAAAAACATGATACATCCAGTGGCGCCAACAGCTGCGAGAGCTTCCTCTCCCAGTAGACGTCCTACAATGATCGCATCCACCATATTGTAAAATTGCTGAAATATATTTCCAAGTAAGACAGGCAGGGAAAACCATAAAATCAATTTGAGCGGATTTCCCGAGGTCATATCTTTTTCCATGTGATTCCTCCTTTGAAAGTTCCTAACAATTTTGCTGGTTAGGCTGTTAGTAACATAGTATAATACCCGAAAATTTAAAATGCAATCATATTTTTCAATAAACCTTGAAAAAGGAGAAAAAGAGAGCTATGCTTTTGTTATGGACATTAATTTGGAATATTATAAAATTTTTTATTATGTTGGAAAATTAAAAAGCATTACTCTGGCAGCTGAGGAACTTTCGATCTCTCAGCCGGCAGTTAGCCAGGCGATAAAGCAGTTGGAGAATACGTTAGGGTCAGCGCTCTTTGTGCGCACATCGCGAGGAGTTCGTTTTACGGCAGAAGGGGAAGTGCTCTATTCTTATATAAAGAGAGGATATGAAACGATTCGTTTTGGGGAAAAAAAATTTTTAGAGTTGTTGGATTTAGAGGAGGGAGAACTCTGTATCGGCGCTAGCGATATGACACTGCAATTTTATCTTTTGGAGCATTTAGAAAAGTTTCATGAAAAATATCCTAAGATTCGTGTGACTGTAAAAAATGCTCCAACACCAAAGACGTTAAAAATGTTGCAGGAGGGAGTCATTGATTTTGGAGTCGTCAGCACACCGATCTCCAAAAGGATGGACTTAAAATTTCAAAAAGTTCGAGATATTCAGGATATTTTTGTGGTTGGAAAGAAATTTCAGAAATATTCAGGGAAGCAGATGTCTTATCAGGAGCTAGAGAGACTCCCACTGATATGTCTAGAGGGGGTTACCTCCACACGTGCCTATGTGGAAAAATTTTTAAAGGAACAGGGGGTCAGTTTGCGGCCAGAATTTGAACTTGCCACAAGTGCGATGTTGATCCAGTTTGCCGTGAAAGGATTTGGCGTTGCAAGTGTGGTAGAGGATTTTGCGTTGGAGGCGCTTGAAAAAGGGGAGATATTTTGCTTACAGTTCGATCGTGTGATTCCGAAGAGACATTTTTGCATTGTGACAGATGAGAAAATTCCGATATCGGCAGCGGCAAAACGTTTTTTGGAATTATTATGATATAAGTTATAATTATAACATGTATAAAAAATATTGATTTTACTTATGATATGCTTTCGTGTATAATCAGAAAGTAAAAACGACGGGTGTTTTTACACCCGTCGTTTATCACGTAAAAAAACGCAGATGTTTAAAGGAGATTGGATAAAAAATGGTAAAAGCAGTAGTTGGAGCAAATTGGGGAGATGAGGGAAAAGGCAAAATTACGGATATGCTCGCAAAGGAGGCAGACATTATTGTTCGTTTTCAGGGTGGAGCCAATGCCGGACACACGATCGTAAATAATTATGGAAAGTTTGCGTTGCATACCCTTCCTTCCGGAGTGTTTTATGATCACACGACAAGTATTATCGGAAACGGTGTGGCATTGAATATTCCGGTATTGTTCCAGGAGATCAGATCCATTACAGATCGCAATGTACCGGAACCTAAAATCCTGGTATCAGACAGAGCACAGATTGTGATGTCTTACCATATGTTGTTTGATCAGTATGAAGAAGAGCGCTTGGGAGGAAAATCTTTCGGTTCCACAAAGTCGGGTATCGCGCCATTTTATTCCGATAAATATGCCAAGATTGGTTTTCAAGTCAGTGAGATTTTTGATGATGAATTGATAGAAGAAAAGGCTGCTAGAGTCTGTGAACAAAAGAATGTGCTTTTAGAGCATCTCTACCATAAACCTCTTTTAAAACCAGAAGAGATTGTAAAAGAGCTGAAAAGTTATAGGGAAATGGTTGGACCATATATTTGTGATATATCTGCATTTTTGGCAAAAGCGATCGAGAAGGGCAAGGAGATCTTGTTGGAGGGACAGCTTGGAACGCTGAAAGATCCGGATCACGGAATCTATCCAATGGTAACTTCTTCTTCCACATTGGCCGCATATGGAGCAATTGGAGCGGGAATTCCTCCGTATGAGATCAAAAAGATTATTACAGTGTGTAAAGCATATTCTTCGGCTGTAGGTGCTGGAGAGTTTGTCAGTGAAATTTTTGGTGAAGAGGCAGACGAGCTTCGCAAACGTGGAGGCGATGGCGGAGAGTTTGGTGCAACCACGGGACGTCCAAGGAGAATGGGATGGTTTGATGCAGTTGCATCGAAATACGGATGTCGTCTCCAGGGCACAACGGATGTGGCATTTACCGTACTGGATGTTTTGGGATATCTCGATGAGATTCCGGTTTGTATCGGTTATGAGATTGATGGAAAAGTGACGACAGAATTTCCGACAACTGCTCTTTTGAGAAAGGCGAAACCGGTATATGAGATTTTGCCGGGATGGAAGAGTGATATCAGAGGAATTAAAAAATATGAGGATCTTCCGGAAAATTGTAGGAAATATGTAGAATTTGTAGAGCGCCATATCGGTTATCCGATCAAAATGGTGTCAAATGGTCCGGGAAGAGACGATATTATCTATCGCTGAAAAAAGAAGAATCTATAAAGAAAAAACAGAAGAATGATGATTCATTCTTCTGTTTTTTCAGTGGATTGTTTTAACAGTTTATATACAAAACTATATGTCCAGAGCAGAACTGGTAATACAATTGTGGCATAAATTGAAACTTTTAGCCAGTCCATTGCCCATTCGCTTCTGATCACAGCAAAGATCAAAGTGGAGAGATAGAGTCCTGCTAAGATGAGAATCAGGAGAATGGCAAAAATTTGCTTTATTTTTTTATGTGATTTTTTTCTACCGGACGTCTGTTTCTGAGAATTCATAATAGGAAGCTCCTTTATTTATCTATGATTT
This sequence comes from Lachnospiraceae bacterium, assembly GCA_022790905.1. Lineage (GTDB taxonomy): Bacteria > Bacillota > Clostridia > Lachnospirales > Lachnospiraceae > Maccoyibacter. Next base: position 4,470 of record JAAVYC010000102.1, read on the forward strand.
ATCCGTATCATAACATAAGGCGTTAAAACTGCATAGGATTTATTGCAATCTTTTTGATTTTTGCATATTTGTAAAATCAAAGAGATGTACTATTGAAAAATAGAGATAAATGCGTTATACTGTTACGGTAAATGGCAAAACTATGAATGATGAGGGTATGATTATGGCACTTTTACAGGAATGGCAGGCAGTTGCCTATAATGAACAGACAGATAAGGGAAGGCTTCAAAAGTTTTGGCAGAACTACTTTTTGGTGGAAAAGAGTGTCTATGAAAAGCTTTTGGATCATCCAGAGGAAGAGATTACGGGCACCGTAAAAGAGTTGGCGGATAGATTTGGAATAACTCTGTTGGATATGACTGGATTTTTAGATGGAATCAATGACAGTCTAGAGAATGCAAATCCGATTGATACGATGGAAGAGGATACAGTGGTCAATCTGATTTTTGACAAAGAGCGTTTATATAGGAATATGATAGATGCCAAAGCAGATTGGTTGTATGATCTCCCACAGTGGGATACGATTTTGGGAACAGAGAGAAAGCAGGAACTCTATCTTGAGCAAAAGAAAGCAGGAACTGTGGTAAAAGAGGATAAAATCTATCCAAATGATCCGTGTCCATGCGGAAGTGGTAAAAAATATAAGAAGTGTTGTGGCAAGAATAAATAGAAGAAATGAAAACGTAGAAGAGGAGAGTAAGTAATCCAAATGTGACAGAGAGAATCGCCAAAGTGGAAGCTTTGAGCTGTGAGCGATTTGACAGGGAGATTGCCGAAGACCACCTCGGAGTGACTTTCATACGGTCCGGTGACTCCGTTATCGTCAAATGAGCGGCTTTGTGAAAACAGAGCAAGCAGGGTGGAACCGCGTTGATACGTCCGTGCATTATTTTAATGCACGGTTTTTTTATTTCATTAAGAAACACTTTGTTGCTGTGGGGCATTAAAATGTTTGGTGTTCTTATGAAACAAAACCCTCCGAAAGGATGCACACTCGCACAAGAGGTGGATATTGCTTCGCAATTGTGTTCGGCGAATCAAAGCGTACAATCCCCTCAAGAATGAGGAGACAGGAGGGTTGAAGTGGGCTTGTCCACTTTGTTTATATCGAGGTTTATAACGAAAAAATATCAAAAGGAGAATCCTATGTGTAAAATAAAAAATTTTATGGAAGAACTAACAGAAATGACAACGATGACAAAAAAAGAGTATTTTTTGACGGTGACAACCTGCCTTTTGGGCGGGATTGTGTTAGGGATGTTGTGCTCACCGAGAAAATATGTAAAAATTGGGTCTGAAAACGGAAGCAATAATAAGACAGAGGAGAGAGTAAAAAAAGCGAAAAAATCAAGATAGAATAGGAGAAAGATAAAATGAAAATCACATTAAAAGACGGAAGTGTAAAAGAATATGGAGAACCGATGAACGCTTACGATATTGCGTTAGATATCAGCGAGGGATTGGCCAGAGCAGCCTGTGCCGTGGAAATTGACGGGGAAGTGAGAGATTTAAGAACCGTGATAGAACGGGATTGCGAATTGAATATTTTGACATCGAAAGACGATGAGGGGATTCGCACAGTACGTCATACAGCTTCCCATGTGTTAGCGGAGGCGGTAAAAAGGATTTTTCCAAATGCAAAATTAGCGATCGGACCTTCCATTGATGAGGGATTTTATTACGATTTTGAGGCGGAGCCTTTTTCTAGAGAAGATTTGGATAAATTGGAAAAAGAAATGAAAAAGATTATTAAGGAAGGAAAACGTTTGGAGAAATTCACACTTCCAAGAGAAGAAGCGATTGCCTTTATGCGGGAAAAAGATGAGCCATATAAAGTGGAATTGATTGAAGATTTGCCAGAAAATGCGAAGATTTCTTTTTATAAACAGGGCGAGGGATTCACCGATCTCTGTGCAGGTCCGCATTTGATGAATACAAAAGGAATCAAAGCGTTTAAATTGATTTCATCTTCTATGGCATATTGGAGAGGCGATTCTAATCGCGCACAACTTCAGCGTATCTATGGAACGGCTTTTGCGACAAAGGAGGAGCTGAATGCCTATTTGGAGCATCTGGAGGATATCAAGAAGAGAGATCACAATAAACTTGGCCGTGAAATGGAATTATTTACGACTGTTGATGTGGTAGGTCAGGGACTTCCGCTGCTTATGCCAAAAGGTGTAAAAATGATTCAGATTTTACAGCGCTGGATTGAGGATTTAGAGGACAATGAATGGGGTTATATCCGCACCAAGACTCCGCTTATGGCAAAATCCGATTTGTATAAAATTTCTGGCCATTGGGATCACTATAAGGAAGGAATGTTCGTATTGGGAGATGAAGAAAAAGATAAAGAAGTCTTTGCTCTGCGTCCAATGACCTGCCCATTTCAATATTATGTTTATAAAAATTCACAACATTCTTACAGAGAACTTCCACTGCGCTACGGTGAGACATCTACACTCTTTCGAAATGAAGATTCCGGTGAGATGCACGGTTTGACAAGAGTGCGTCAGTTTACGATTTCAGAGGGACATCTGATCGTCAGACCGGATCAGATGGTAGAGGAATTTAAAAATTGTATTGCATTGGCAAAATATTGTCTCTCAACGCTTGGACTTGAAGAAGATGTGACCTATCACCTCTCAAAGTGGGATCCGCAAAACCGTGAGAAATATATTGGAGAACCGGAAGTCTGGGAAGAGACACAGCAAAATATGCGAGATATGATGAGAGAACTGGAAATTGATTTCGTGGAAGATGTGGGAGAAGCTGCATTTTACGGACCAAAAATTGACATCAATGCCAAAAATGTCTATGGAAAAGAAGATACCATGATTACAATTCAGTGGGATGCGCTTTTGGCAGAACAGTTTGATATGTATTATATCGATGCGAATGGAGATAAAGTGCGTCCTTATATTATCCATCGGACCTCTCTTGGATGTTATGAGAGAACACTGGCGTGGCTCATTGAAAAATATGCCGGAAAATTCCCAACTTGGCTCTGTCCAGAACAGGTGCGTGTGCTGCCAATTTCTGATAAATATGAAGCGTATGCAAAAGAGGTGGAAGCAGAACTTAAGAAAAATGGTGTATTAGTGACAGTCGATGTGCGCTCAGAAAAGATTGGATATAAGATTCGTGAGAGTCGGCTTGCGAAAGTGCCATATATGTTGGTTGTCGGTGAGAAAGAGGAGGCAGATAAAACGGTATCAGTTCGGAGTCGGTTTGCTGGGGATGAAGGAGTAAAACCACTCTCTGAGTTTATGGATCAAATCTGTCGGGAAATCCGAACAAAACAAATTCGTAAGGAAGAGGAAAAAGAAGGAAAGTAAGATAAAAAATCAAGAACCCCGTTGCTTGCAGCAGGGGTTTTTGACTCTCGCGGCATTTGTCAAATACCCATATAGATATGGCTATTTTTCTCATTACTCGCGGGAATAAATCTCCGCTTCTTTACACACCCTAGAGATGTATAAAGAAGAAAGGAGATTTTTTTATGACAAAATTAGAGTGTTCTGTTAAAAGTTGTGCCTACAATGAAGAACCTTACTGTTGTAAGGGAGATATCACAGTGGGTGGAAGCGAGGCAAAAAATACAAGTGAAACTTGTTGTTCAAGTTTTCAGGAAAAAACAAGGGACTGCGCTTGCAATTCAGTAGGACAAAAGAGCGAGGATATCGAGATCAATTGTAAAGCAGAGAAGTGTGTTCACAACGAAAATTGTAAATGTGATGCAAATCGTATTGGGATTGTCGGTGGTGTTGCAAAAGAATGTAAAGACACGCAATGTGCCAGCTTTTGTTGTCAATAATTAGCAGTTAAAGGAGAAACTTCACGAAAAATTCAGAATAGCCTCTTGTAAAAAGATGCTATTAGAAGTACAATAGGTTTATGTAATTGCAGTTGTACGAAAGAATTTTTCGTGGAGATATTACATGAGAAAGAAGTCACATATTTCATTGGCAAAGGATATTGTTCACAGATCGGATGATGACTTGCTAAAAAAACACAAATGGGCTTTTTATTTGGGAAGTATCCTGCCGGACATACAACCTTCCTTTTTATATAAAAAGCATGAATTTAGTGGGACCTTTGATCAGGTTTGTGAGAGAATCGGTTTACTCTCTGCTTTGCAGGGGGAAGATCGGAAACAAAAGACAAAATATTACAGGGATCTTGGACAAATTACGCATTACATTGCGGATTATTTTACTTTTCCACACAATAAAGTATATCCGGGTAATCTAAAAGAGCATTGTTCCTATGAAGGGGAGCTAAAGCAGAGGTTGCTGAAATATTTAGAGACGAAAGAGGGTAGGGAAGAGCATTTGAAACAGATGGAATTTATCAGTTCCAAAGAGCTTTGTGACTTTGTGAAAAAAAACCACGAGGAATATTTGAAACGAAAGATAGGTATTGAGGAAGATATTAGGCATATTGTATCATTAAATCACCAAGTGGTAGAGGGGATTAAGCAGCTTGTAGAAAAGGGAGGAGAACATTGGTTAAAGAAATAGGATGTTTGGTAATTCTGCAACTGTAAAAAATGTATCAATGAATTGGAGTATTCGTTTTCCACATTTAAATATTTATTTGGAACATGTAGGAAAAAATTTTGAAGTCTTTGGAATTTCAATCGCATACTATGGTTTGATTATTGCAGCTGGTATGTTAGCAGGAATTCTGATGGCTACATATGAGGCCAAAAGAACGGGACAGAATCCGGATGATTATTTTGATTTAGCAATTTTTGCGATATTCTTTTCTGTAATTGGGGCAAGAATTTATTATGTCATATTTTCATGGGATTCATATAAAAATAATCTGTGGAATGTTTTTAATTTGCGTCAAGGTGGACTTGCGATCTATGGAGGCGTGATTGCTGCAATTATTACCACACTTGTCTTTGCGAGGTTAAAAAAGCTTTCTTTTCCAAAATTGGCAGATACTGCTATACTAGGATTGATTTTGGGACAGATAATAGGAAGGTGGGGGAATTTTTTTAACCGTGAAGCATTTGGGGGTTACACAGATGGACTTTTGGCGATGCAGTTACCGGTAGATGCGGTAAGAAGCGGTGATATTTCAATAGATCTGGCGGAACATATCATAGAGCTAAATGGAATTTCCTATATTCAGGTACACCCTACATTTTTGTATGAATCGCTTTGGAATTTAGGTGTCTTAGTGATTCTGCTGCTGGTGAGACGTCATAAAAAATTTGACGGGGAAATTATACTGTTGTATTTGGCAGGTTATGGGATTGGGAGGTTTTGGATTGAGGGACTTAGAACTGATCAGTTATTGCTCCCTTCTACAGAGATTGCCGTATCGCAGTTGCTAGCAGGTATTTTGGTGATTGTTTCAGTGGTAATGCTAGTTTTACTCAATCGAAAAAAGATTCGGAGTAGGAGATAACAGCAGTTTGAGCGGGAGAGGCGAGGATGCAGAGAAAAGAAATATTGCGCAATCAAATCGAAAGAACTAGGAGAAAGCTAGATTTCGCACTTGCGTCTGGATCAGATGTAAAAAATTATTATCAGATCAGCGTAGAGTTAGATGAGATGATAGAAAAGTACATTGATTTATGTGAAGAAGAAAAAGTAGAAAAGAAAATAAGTTGCCTGTAAAAAATCAGGAGAAAGATATCTCAAGGTGTAAGAGCCTTGAGATATTTTTTTATGATATCAGAAATCCAAAAGGAATTTCCTTATGATTTAAGACGTTTTTGACATTCCATTTATTTCCAATTATTAATTTTTCATAGTAAAACTTGCTTTTTGTACCTTGGTGGAGTAGAATGAGTATAAAAGTGGGTGAAAGTGGTGAGTAGTGGTACAAAGTGGTGGATAAGTTGATAACTTTGTGGATAACTCAAAAAGCCACGGTGGGTAGGTGAGTGTCATATGTTCATGGGAGAATACAATCATACAATCGATGCAAAGGGCAGGATGATTGTTCCATCCAAATTCAGGGAACAGTTGGGCAATGAGTTTGTTGTTACCAAGGGGTTGGATGGATGCTTATTTGTATATCCGACGGAAGAATGGCACAATATCGAGGAAAAATTCCGAAATGTCCCACTTACCACAAAAGATGCCAGAAAATTCTCTAGGTTTTTCTTTGCAGGTGCGGCAACTTGTGAGGTGGACAAACAAGGAAGAATTTTATTGCCACCCATTTTGAGAGAATTTGCTGATATACAAAAGGATGTTGTTTCCGTTGGAGTTTTAAATCGTATTGAGATTTGGAGCAAAGACAGATGGATTGACAGCAATACATATGATGATATGGAAGAAATTGCGGAACACATGGCTGATTTGGGTCTAAGCATTTAACGGAGGCAGATATGGAATTTCATCACAAATCGGTACTATTGGAAGAAACGCTTGAAAATTTAAACATCAAACCGAGTGGAATTTATGTGGATGGCACTTTGGGCGGTGCTGGACATGCAATGGAAGTGGTGAAAAGGCTTACAGAATCCGGCAGGTTCGTTGGTTTAGACCAGGATGCGGATGCTATTGAAATATCGAGAGAGAGGCTAAAAGAATTTGGTGACAGAGTATCAATCGTGAGGAGTAATTATTGCAATTTACGGCAGGAGTTGCAAAGACTCGGAATCGAAAGTGTGGATGGTATACTGTTAGATCTTGGAGTTTCCTCTTTTCAATTGGATACGCCGCAGAGAGGTTTTACATATCGCGAGGGAAATGCTCCACTTGACATGAGAATGGATCAAAGAAACAGTCAGACAGCAAAAGACATCGTGAATGGATACAGCGAAAAAGAACTATATCGAATCATCAAAGATTTAGGAGAAGATAAATTTGCCAAAAATATTGCCAGAAATATTGTGGCAACTAGAGTACAAAAGAGCATTGAGACAACAGGGGAATTGGCAGAGATTATCAGGGATTCTATTCCAAAAAAAATTCAGGCACAGGGAGGTCATCCGGCAAAACGGACATTTCAGGCAATTCGTATTGAATTAAATCGGGAATTAGAAGTATTGCAAGATACTCTTGATGAAATGATTGATCTTTTGAATGAAGGTGGGAGGATTTGTATTATTACATTCCATTCGTTGGAGGATCGAATTGTAAAAACGACTTTTAAGAAAAATGAAAATCCATGTACTTGTCCAAGCAACTTTCCGGTTTGCGTATGTGGGAAAAAGAGCAAAGGAAGAATCATCACAAAAAAGCCAATTTTGCCAGGAGAGAGGGAATTAGAAGACAATTCTCGTTCTAAAAGTGCGAAATTGAGGGTGTTTGAAAAGGGAAAATGACAACAGAGGTTTGACAATAAGTTTTGGGGAAGTAAGGTGTTAGGATGGAACAAAAAAGATATGATATCTACATAGATGGTAATACAGTCCGAAAAAGAAAAATAGAGTCAGATGAGCAGCAAAGGAGGAGAACGAGCGAGCGCGAAGAACAGCGCGCAAAAAACCGTAAAATAGCAAAGCGCAACCAGGCACGTGAGATGCGCATGAATCGCAGATCTGTGCTATTTTTGTCTGCTTCAGTGGGCGTGACTTGTTTTGTCTGTGCGGCATACATCAATTTACAGTCAAAAGTCACGGCACACATGAAAAATATTTCTTCTTTGGAGAAAGAAATTGCAGATCTAAAGACAGAAAATGATACGACGATAAAAAGAATCAACACTTCGATTGATTTAAATGATATTAAAAAGCGGGCAATGAGCGAGCTAGGGATGGTTTATGCCGCAGAGGGACAAATATCTTACTATGACATAGAAGACGAAGATTATATGATGCAGTATGAAAAGATATCTGAAAATTAGGACAAGTAGGTGAAAGTTTGGCGAAGAGAAAGAGGAAATTAGTAAAATTTCCTAAAAAAATGAAAAAAAAGCTAATGGTAACCTTTTTGATACTTACTGTATTTTTGGTCACTTTAATCGGAAGAATCATGTATATTGAGGTAGAAAGCGGCAAAAAATATGAAAAAATCGTGTTATCACAGCAAAAATATGACAGTACGATTTTGCCATATCAAAGGGGAAATATTGTCGACACGAAGGGAAATATATTAGCGACAAGTGTTGATGTATATAACGTGATTTTGGATTGCAGAGTTTTAAACAGCAAGAAAAAATGTATCAAACCAACTGTGAAAGCGCTGGTATCCTGTTTTAAAGATTTAAAAGAGGAAGAACTTGAGCAATTATTAAAAGAAAAACCAAAGAGTCAGTATAACATTTTGCTGAAAAAACTTCCTTATGAAGAAGTACAGGGTTTTCTGGAATTGCAGGCCGATACAAAAAACAATCCACATATCAGTGGAGTGTGGATGGAAAAAGAATATATCCGTAATTATCCATATGGCTCTTTGGCGGCTTCTACGATAGGATATACGACTTCGGGAAATGAAGGAATTGGTGGTTTAGAAGATTACTATAATGATGTGTTAAACGGTGTAAATGGCAGGGAATACGGCTATTTGAACGCGGACAGTAATTTTCAAAAGTCTGTCAGGGAAGCAATCAATGGAAAAAACGTCGTTTCCACATTGGATATCTATATTCAATCCATTGTGGAAAAGAAAATGAAAGAGTTTATTGAGGCATATAGAGATAATGCAGAAGAAGGACCAGGGTGTAAAAATATGGGGGTCCTGATTATGAATCCAAACAATGGAGAAATTCTGGCCATGGCGGATTATCCGGACTATGATCTGAACAATCCGAGGGATTTGAGCGCCTACTATACAAAAGAAGAGATAGAGCAGATGAGTGAGGAAGAGCAGCTCGATGCGCTCAATAGGATCTGGCAGAATTTTTGCATTTCACACACTTATGAGCCTGGTTCTACGATCAAACCTATGACAGTGGCAACCGGTCTTGAGACTGGAACGTTAAATGGAAATGAGACCTATGTCTGTGATGGTCATGAGATGATAGGCGGTCATGATATTCACTGTGTTGTGCGCAGTGGTCATGGAGTATTGAACGTGGAGCAGGCAATTATGGAATCTTGTAATGATGCGCTGATGCAGATGTCTTTTGTCATACAAAGGGAAAATCTTTTGAATTACCAGCAGAAAGTATTCGGATTTGGACAAAAGACAAATATTGATCTTCCAGGTGAGGCGAGAACAGATTCTTTGATGTATACAGTAGAGACCATGGACGATTCTTCGCTAGCGACCAATTCTTTTGGACAGAACTTTAATGTGACGATGGTACAGTTAGCGAGTGCATTCTCCTCACTGATTAATGGAGGAAATTACTACCAGCCCCATATGGTAAAAAAGATTACAGATGAAAATGGAAATCTGATCGAAGATATCAAAGGTGCTGTTTTAAAACAGACGATTTCTCAGGATACTTGTGATACATTGAAAGAATATCTGTACAAGACAGTATCAGAGGGAAGTGGAAAGACAGCGAAAGTGCCAGGTTATTCTATGGGAGGAAAGACAGGAACCGCGCAAAAGTTACCGCGAAGCGAAAGAAAATATCTTGTCTCTTTTATTGGCTATGCACCGCAGGAAAATCCACAGATGTTGATTTATGTTGTCATTGATGAGCCAAATGTTGAAGACCAGGCACACAGCGCGTTTGCACAGAATGTCACAAGGGAGATTATGGAGGAGATTCTTCCTTATATGAATATCTATCAAGACGAAGAATACGATCCTGCAACGGTAATAGATCTCGATATTATGGGAAATCCAACATAAAATATCACATAACCTCATAGAAGCTGTAATAGATTATATTAACTTCTTTTATGGGGTTATGCCTATGTATCGAAATAAAACAGCATATCGAAAAAAAATATTAGTCTTTATAGCTATCATTGCCCTTATCATGGCATTTTTGATCGGAAGATTGGTATATTTGATGATTTTTTGTTCGGAATACTATGGAAATAAGGCAGAAGATCTTCACGAGAGAGAAAGGGATATCAAGGCGGCAAGAGGAGAAATCTTAGACCGCAATGGTGTTGTCTTAGCTGAGAATAAAACAGTCTGTACTATTTCCGTCATTTACAATCAGATCAAAGAGCCGGAAAAAGTGATCTCTATGCTTGTAAAAGAGCTAGAGATGGATGAACAGGCAGTGCGAAAGAGAGTGGAAAAGGTTTCTTCTATTGAGAGGATTAAAACTAATGTTCCAAAAGAAACAGGGGATAAAATTCGTGCCTATGGATTTGAGGGCGTCAAAATTGATGAGGACTATAAGCGCTATTATCCCTATAATACGTTAGCCTCGAAAGTCTTGGGCTTTACCGGAGGGGATAATCAGGGAATTATCGGTTTAGAGGTAAAATATGACAAGTATTTACAGGGGAAAAATGGTAAAATTTTAACATTGACGGATGCGCGCGGTGTTGAGATTGAAAACGCCGGAGAGCGCAGACAGGATCCGATTGATGGAAATGATTTGTATATCAGCCTGGATTACAATATTCAAAATTATGCCGAACAGGCGGCAAAAAAGGCAATGGAAGAACACGACGCCGAGAGTGTTTCGGTGTTGATGATGAATCCGAAAAACGGCGAGATCTTAGCAATGGTCAATGTTCCAGAGTTCAATTTAAACGAGCCTTTTTCGATTGATGGGGTATTAGAGACCAATCAAGATAAATTGAATTTGATGTGGCGCAACCGCTGTATCAATGATACGTATGAGCCGGGGTCGACGTTTAAAATTATCACGGCATCCGCGGCGTTAGAAGAGGGAGTGGTTTCGCTAGAGGATCAATTTAGTTGTCCTGGTTATAAAGTTGTGGAAGATCGAAAAATCAGATGTCACAAAGTCGGAGGACATGGAGCAGAAGATTTTCCTCATGCAATTATGAACTCGTGCAATCCAGTATTTATCGAATTGGGATTAAGACTAGGGAGCGAAAAATATTATTCTTATTTCAGACAATTTGGTCTTTTGCAAAAAACCAACGTAGATTTACCGGGGGAAGCTGCGACGATTATGCACAGTCAGAAAAATATCGGTCAGGTAGAGCTTGCCACGATTTCTTTTGGACAGTCATTTCAGATCACTCCGATGCAGCTTGCCACAACAGTCTCCTCTATTATCAACGGTGGAACGAGGGTGACTCCGCATTTAGGTGTTGAGATTACAGATGCAAAGGGAAAGACTGTAAAAAAATTCAACTATGAGAGCACAGATGGTATTGTCAGTGAAAAGACAAGTGAGACAATGCGTATGTTGTTAGAAAAAGTAGTCAGTGAGGGCGGCGGAAAAAATGCTGCGATAGAAGGCTTTTCCATCGGAGGAAAGACAGCGACTTCTCAGACGCTTCCAAGGAGTGCTCACAAGTATATTTCTTCCTTTCTCGGTTTTGCTCCAGCGCAAGATCCACAGGTACTTGCAATTTTAATCATCAATGATCCAAAAGGGATCTATTATGGCGGAACGATTGCTGCTCCGGTGGTGAAAGATATCTTTGAAAATGTGCTTCCATATCTAGGGATTGAGAAATCCAAAGGGGCTGCCTTGCACGAGGAAGAAAAATAACGTATAATAACAAAATTAGAAAAACGAAAATTATCAGTCAGTCAATGCTGAAAAAGTACATGAGGTGGAAAATTATGTCGTATCAACAGGTTGTAACCCCGGTAATCATAGCTTTTGTGATCAGTGCGGTTTTAGGGCCGATTGTCATTCCTTTTCTTAGAAAATTAAAAGTCGGTCAGACGGAGCGAGAAGAGTTAAAGTCTCATTTAAAGAAGGCGGGGACACCGACAATGGGCGGGATTATCATACTTGCAAGTGTCATTTTGACCTCGTTGATCTATGTAAAGGATTGCCCGAAAATTGTGCCGATTTTGTTTGTGACAGTCGGATTTGGAATTGTCGGATTTTTGGACGATTATTTAAAAGTGGTTTTGAGGCGTTCCGATGGACTGTTGGCGTGGCAGAAAATGCTGTTTCAGATTGTGATTACGGCCGTCTTCGTGTTTTATATCCGAAATTTTACAGATGTCTCGCTGACGATGTTAATTCCTTTTAGTGGTGGAAAATATCTGAATCTGGGACTCTTTGCGATTCCAGTGATGTTTTTAGCGGTGATTGGAACAGTTAACGGTGTTAATTTTACGGATGGATTGGATGGATTGGCCTCGAGTGTAACCGTTTTGGTGGCGACATTTTTTTCTGTTGTGGCAGTTGGAACGAAGAGCGGTATCGAACCGATCACTTGTGCGGTGGTGGGGGCTCTTATGGGCTTTTTGCTGTTCAATGTCTATCCGGCAAGAGTCTTTATGGGAGATACAGGTTCTTTAGCTCTGGGGGGATTCGTGGCGGCAAGTGCCTATATGATGCAGATGCCGATTTTTATATTGATTGTAGGGCTGATCTATTGGATTGAGATTTTATCCGTTATGATACAGGTGACATATTTTAAAAGAACAGGTGGAAAACGAATTTTTAAAATGGCGCCGATTCACCATCATTTTGAGCTTTGCGGATGGTCTGAGACAAGAGTGGTCGCTGTGTTTTCGATTGCTACAGCAATCTTGTGCTTAATTGCCCTGATTGCACTCTAAGGGGGACTGGGAATGGAGTTAAAGGGAAAAAAAATATTGATTGTCGGTGCCGGAAAGAGTGGAATCGCGGCGGCAGAGCTTTTGGATAAAAAAGGAATTGCTTATGCATTGTATGACGGCAATGAAAAACTGTCCATAGAAACGATACGGGATAAAAGCCCCGCGCTGCAAGACTGTGAGATTTTTTTGGGGACATTAAAAAAAGAAGTTCTAGATACGACGAATGTCGTAGTCTTAAGTCCCGGTGTTCCTACGGACCTTCCTGTAATCAATGCGATGCGACAGATGGGGCTTCCGATCTGGGGCGAGATAGAGCTGGCATATCATTTTGCAAAAGGCAGACTGCTTGCCATTACGGGAACAAATGGAAAGACGACGACGACAGCCCTTTTGGGAGAGATCATGAGGGCGTATTTTGAAGATGTCAAAGTGGTCGGCAATATCGGGACGCCATATACCAGTGTGGTAGATGATACAGATGAGGATTCTGTGACAGTGGCTGAGATTTCTAGTTTTCAGTTGGAGACGGTCTGGAATTTTCATCCGCAAGTCAGTGCTATTTTAAATATTACACCGGATCATTTGAACAGACATCACACGATGGATTGCTATATTAAGACGAAAGAGAGTATCGCAAAAAATCAGACGAATTGTGAGACCTGTGTGCTCAATTATGAAGATGAGGTTTTGCGTGAATTTGGGAGAGAGTTGAAAAGTCGTGTTGTCTTTTTTAGCAGTAAGAGACCTCTGGAAAATGGCTTTTTTTATGAGGACGAAACCATTTATCGGGTGAAAAATGGGGAGAGACAAAAAATAATTGACACCTCAAGACTTCAGATATTGGGATTACATAATTACGAGAATACGATGGCTGCCGTGGCGATGGCGGATTGTTTTGGGGTTCCGATGGAGAGTATTGTGGATACTCTGGAACATTTCAAAGCAGTGGAACATAGGATTGAATATGTGGTGGAAAAACGTGGAGTCAGGTTTTACAACGATTCCAAGGGAACAAATCCGGATGCCGCTATTCAAGGGATTCGGGCGATGAATCGACCGACGTTTTTAATCGGTGGAGGTTATGATAAAGAATCAAAGTACGATGAGTGGATCGAGGCATTTGATGGAAAAGTGAAAAAACTCGTTTTGATTGGACAGACGAAAGAAAAAATTGCGTCTTGTGCGAGACAGCATGGATTTGAAAAGATTGCTTTTGCAGACAGCCTTTCGGAGGCGATCGACCTTTGTTATGAGGATGCCAAAAGCGGCGATGCAATCTTATTATCTCCGGCGTGTGCAAGTTGGGGAATGTTCGACAATTACGAACAGCGGGGAGAGTTATTTAAAGAATATGCAAAAAGCTTAAAGGAGTAATGCATGAGAAAAAGGCGGGAACAAACCAACAGTGCGACGAGGTATTTTGACTATAGCCTGCTGTTTATTATTTTTTTTCTAGTCTGTTTTGGATTAGTCATGCTGTATTCAACCAGTTCTTATGACGGACAGATTAAGTTTGAAGATGGCGCATATTATGTGAAAAAGCAGTTTTTTGCGGCGAGCCTGGGATTTTTTGCAATGTATATTGTCTCAAAAATCGATTATCATTTTTGGATACGTTTTGCCGGAATCGCATATATTGCAGCATTGGTACTTTGTACCTCTGTCATTTTTATAGGTAGTGAATTCAATGGACAAAAGAGATGGTTAAAACTTGGGCCGCTTTCTTTTCAGCCATCGGAGTTTGCAAAGATAGCAGTGATCTTGTTTTTGGCGGTCTTGATTAGTAAGATGCCAAAACAGATGAAAAAATTTAGTACAGTCATCAAAATCCTGGCAATTTCACTCCCGATTATCGGTGTGATTGCCTATAACAATCTGAGTACGGCGATTATCATTTTGGGAATCACAGTATTGATGTCTTTTGTGGCAAGTCCAAGGTATGCGCAGTTTTTTGCACTCGGTGGACTCGGGATTGTATTTGGAAGCATTTTTATCTATCTGGAGCGTTACCGTGCGGATCGTATCAAGATTTGGCTGAATCCGGAAAATTATGAGAAGGGGTATCAGACATTACAAGGACTCTATGCAATCGGTTCTGGAAAATTATTCGGCAAAGGATTAGGGGAGAGTATGCAAAAACTTGGTTTTTTGCCGGAAGCCCAAAACGATATGATTTTTTCGATTATCTGTGAA
>JAAVYC010000103.1 GCA_022790905.1 Lachnospiraceae bacterium
CCTAACCTCCCTCCAGTTGTAAATTGTGCTCCAACTGTTTGGGTAATATTTGCACTAATAGATAGTATATCATATAATCAAGTTAAGTCAATATTTATCGAAAATATTTTTTATATTGTTACTTTTTATATTTGATTCTCCAACGGTAAGATGCATTTCCTGCATTACCGGAATAATATTTCTTACCATCCTTATTCTGGGCCACAACATAAACCCAATATGTTTTTCCCGATTTCAGTTTCTGTTTTCCAAGTTTTGAAATTACCTTACTGGTCCCTTTTGCCGTTCCAACTTTTTTATAACCGGACTTTTCTTTTGTAGACATATAGATCACATACCTATCTGCACCCTGAATTTTATCCCAGCTCACCTTGATTCCTTTAGAAGCCTTTTTCAATTTCACATCTGGTTGCGGACACGTATATTTCCAAGAAGTCCATGGACTAAAATACTTCTTGCCATTATCATCTAAAATATATGCGCGAACCCTAACTTTATAAAAATTATGCTGTTTCAAAACAGACTTTGATATATAGTTATAATCTGTACTTTTGCTTTCTGTTTTTACCTTTTTGTCTTTTTTTCCTTTGTACGCGGTATACAACTGCCAATCATATCCATCCGCCACTTTATTTCTGTCACATTTTACCTTGATCTCACCCAAACTCTGCCAATAATACGGCACTTCCAATCCTTTGACCTTTGACGGAGTTACCGGAACATAATATTTACTGGTATAATGATTATATTTTTCAAATTTGCCATCTGACGTCTTTCGTCCCGGAGATACCTGTACGGTATATTCCGTGTCTAATTTCAATTTTTTTAACGTGATTTTTGTTTGGTTTGTCTTCACAGACTGCATGGCAGTGGAATTCACATCCGCCCTTTTATATTCCACAAGATATGTATTGGCATTTGGAACCGGCGCCCAACTCAATGTAATACTATCTTTTGTGGAACCGGTATGTTTTAATGACTCTACAGAAGTGTTTGGCAAAGTCACCACCTCTAATTCAGAAGAAGCCGCTCCAAACACTTTCCCGGAGTTTTCCGTCACATATGCCTGCACTCTCATCCGATAGGATGTACCGGCAGTTAATCCCATAACCATCTTCGAATTCGTACTTGTGGTGTCTTTTTCAACCCACTGACCCGTTGAATTGTCGTAGATCTGAACACTATATTTTACTCCATTCATAAGCTGCGCTGTCCATTCCAGTTCCACCCAGGTCGTACTGGCATTTGTCTGCTTTAAACCGGTAACTTGTCCAGGAGCAGTCGCCGCTTTTGTCATCACTCCGCTTGCGCAAAATACCAAAACTGTCAATACAAGCGCTGTGATCGCTTTTACAAACATTAATTTTGTCTGTTTTTTCTTTTTCATATACATTCCTCCTCTAAATAATGTAAAAAACAGGGAAACAAAATAGGGACAAAACCCATCAAATCATAGATTTTGTCCCTCTGACTATCTAAAATATAGTTGGATTTAATTTATAAAACATCTTTACATCAATACACACAACCCCATGCCGTGGAATCGTTACTATTGTAATAGTTCTTACCAACTTTTTTCTGTGCTACAACATAAACATAATATTTCTTACCAGATTTCAATTTGCTCTTTCCACATTTCTTAACCTGTGCTGTAGTACCTTTTACTGTAGTGACTTTATTATACTTTCCGTTTAATTTTGTTGAGACATAGACAACATAACGGCTTGCACCATTTATTTTTTTCCACTTTATTTTAATTCCACCAGATACACGCTGATAAGTCTTATTCATAGCTGGCTGTCTGCTGGTATAAACATAAGAGGACCAAGGAGCATAATATTTTTTTCCATTGCTATCTTTACAGAATGCGCGCACTTTAACCTTATAGAAATTATTCTTCTTTAACTCTTTATGCTTAATGGAATTTTCCGGATATCTGCTATTCACAGTAAATGTCTTTATTTTTTTTGCTTTTCCATATGCTGTGTAGAGTTCATATTGATAACCGTCCGCAGATTTCATAGTATTTGTTTTAAGATAGACTTTTCCCTGGCTATCATAAAAACTTGTCACTTTGACACTGCTTGCCTTTTGAGGAGTAACTGGAACATTGTATTTCTCTGCAATCTGCCCCCACACTGATTCAGCTCTATTCGTAGGCATTGTTCTCGTCGGGATTACCGCAACATCATATTCTGCATTTTTAGAAAGACCTGATATCTTATAACTTGTAGTCTTGATTGGCTTAGAATATTTGACCTTACTGCTTCCCGCCTTCACATAAGCTACAAGATAGGATTCTGTGTTTCCAGATGACGGTGCCGCCCACGACAGAGAAATTGTTGTGCCTGTTGACTTCACATGTTTTAGAGATCTCGGAGCAGATGGAGCTGTAACAACCTCGATCGGTGTGGAATATGCACCTGTTTCGTTTCCTGACACGGCACATACTCTGATCCAATAACTTTTTCCCGATGAGAGTCCACTCAGAGTTCCTGATATACTAGTTGCTGTATAACGTGTGTATGATCCATTTACAGTCGTAGCTCTCTCAACATAATATCTATCTACTCCCGATACTGGATTCCACTGGATTGCAACTGCAGAAGAAGTTGCATCTAATTGCTTTACTCCAGTAACCTGCGCCGGAGCCGCCGCCTTTGTCGAGATTCCACTTACAATTGCCATGGCAAATACAATTGCAAATGTCATCAAAATTCTTGTAACAATCGATTTTTGAGTCTTATTCATTGTATTCTTCCCTCTCTTTCTCATTTTTAGAATCTCAAAACGTAAATTAAATCCACCCTGATTTTATAATATACTAAAAAAATTGTCAATCTTTTATAAGTTAAAATTCTTTTTTTTAGGCATTTTTATACTTTTTCCACAAAAAACTCTCTACATTTTTCAAAAAATTTTCACAGTTATTAGAACGAATGTTTACTTTTTTATACAAAAAAGTGCTGCAAATAGCTAAAAATCAACTATTTCGCAACACTCTCTTCTCTTTTCTTTAAAACTCTCTTTCTCTCCAACTCTCTAGGTATTCCAAAAATTTTCTGACTGCCAAAGACGCTGTTTTTTTCTCCCTTAATACCAAACCAATCTCCCGATAAACGGGATTTTCTAATCTCTTCACTTTAATTTGATAGGGAATCCTTTTTAAAATGAGCTGCGGCAAGATACTGATTCCAAGTCCGCTTTCCACCATGGACATAATGGCGTAATCATCCCAAGTTGTAAATTGCAGTTTTGGCGAGAGATGATACGTCTCAAAAATCTTAGTGATTTCACCTCTCCCTCCTTTTTCTAAAAGCAAAAACGGATCCTCACACAGAGCAGCGATTGGAAATCTCTCACAGTCCGCAAGATGATGATTTTGGGGAAGTACAACGAGCAATTCGTCCTGTTTTGAAAAAAGCACTTCCAGTTCTGCATGCGCTGGGAGCGGTAAAAAGCCACAGTCCACACGTCCCTCTAAAATCCATTCTTCAATCTCTGTATAATCTCCAAGCAAAAGTTCATAGTCAATATTCGGATAATCTCTTAAAAATTCTTTGATCATATTGGGAAGCCAATGTGTCGCCACGCTAGAAAATGTTCCGATTCGAATTAGGCCGGATTCCAATCCATTCAATTCTTCTATCTGTATCTGCAATTTTCGATATTCTTCACAGACGCTTCGCACAAAAGGCAATAATTCAATGCCATCTGAGGTAAGGCGTACACCGCCCCGTCCCCGCTCAAGCAGAGGCAAATTCCACTCCTTTTCCAAGTCATGGATCATACGGCTAACACCAGACTGTGAATAACAGAGTGCTTCCGCCGCTTTTGTAAAACTTCCACATTCCACCGTTTTTAAAAATGCACGATATTTTTGTATATTCATCTCCATCACTTTTCACCTCCATCCATCTGTTTTTGTTATGCTATTTATGATAAACATTCGCTTTTGTAATCTTTAAAAACATGATACATTAGATACGCAAATAATGCAAATACGAGAAAGAAAGGTGTTTTGCCATGAAAAAATCATACTTCAAATATCTTTTATCTTTATTATTATTTGGCTCTAACGGAATCATTGCCAGCCATATTTTATTAAACAGCCATGAAATCGTTTTTTACCGCACATTAATTGGATCTCTGTTTCTCATCTCCATCTTTTTATTGAAACGTGAAACACTGCATTTTTTGAAATATAAAAAACACTTTTTTTATCTGATGATGTCCGGTAC
>JAAVYC010000104.1 GCA_022790905.1 Lachnospiraceae bacterium
AAATAATATTATATAGCATATAGTATTATTAATAAAACAGTAAGGAGAGATTTCATGGTATTTCAGACAGGTGCGGCACTTTTGGATGCGATTGTACTCGCGATTGTATCCAAAGAAGAAGAGGGTACATATGGATATAAAATTACACAAGAAGTGCGTTCTGCGATCGAAGTCTCAGAATCCACATTGTATCCGGTGCTGAGGCGGCTTCAGAAAAGTCAGTGTCTGGAAGTACACGATGTGGAATGTGCGGGCAGGAACAGGCGGTATTATCAGATTACAAATACCGGAAGAGAGAGGCTGGATATGTACCGCAATGAGTGGATGGAGTATTCTTCAAAAATAAATCTGTTGTTTTTGAGAGAGGAGATAGTATGAACCGGAAAGAATTTATGGATAGACTCAGAGAGCTGCTAAAAGATATTCCGGAAGAGGAAAAAGAAGAGGCATTGGCCTATTATGAGAGTTACTTTGATGAGGCGGGTGTGGAAGAAGAAAATAAGGTAATACAAGAGCTGGAGTCTCCAGAAAAGGTGGCAGCAACTATTAAGGAGGATTTGCTTGGCAATTTGCCAATAAGCCTGCAAAAATCGCAAAAGGATTCTAAGCAACAGAAGCAGGAGTCAGAGAATTCTTATCAGAATTCGGGACCGGAGTTTTCTTATCGTGAGAAGAAGGAAGAGTATGAGGGAAATGACAGAAGGTCAAATATTGTCTTATGGATTATTATTGCAATTGTCACATTTCCAATCTGGATTGGGATTTTGGGAGCTGCCATAGGAATTCTCGCTGCAATCTTTGGTGTTCTTTTTGGAGGTTTGGTTACATTGATTGCGGTGAGCGGCGGATTACTGATTAGCGGTATTGTCTTAGTCTGCATTGGATTTGCCGGATGTTTTTCTGGAGGTGTGGCTGTCGGTATGATGCTTTTGGGAATTGGATTGATTTTGACGGCGATCGGGTTGGTGTTTTTGATAGGTACCATTTGGGTGTGTGCAAAAGGAATTCCAGCAATTTGTCGGGAAATCAACAAACTGTTTCGGAAAGGATCTTTTCGTAGAAAGGAGAGAGTACAATGAAAAAGTTTACAAAGGTGTGTCTTTTAATCGCAGCAGTGCTTATGATGTTGGGACTGACTGCATGTGCGGCAGGTGCCGTGATGGGAGCCGGAAGTACCACCTTACGGGAACTGTGGGATGATGGTGATTTGAATATTTGGGGATGGAGGATTGGAAAAGACGGAATCGGATGGATTCACGACGATGATTGGATGGACGGCGAGGAGTTTGTGGACAGATTTCAAGCTGCTGAGATCCATGGAATGGATATTTATTTAAAACATACTTATTTGGAGATTGAGGAAAGCGATACAGATGAAGTGATTTTAACTGTAGAGAGAAATGATGGAGAATTTCAATCTTCATTGAAAGATGGGATCTTGACGCTGAGAGATGAGCGAAGCGGACATCATGCGAGGAGAAACTACGAAGTGAAGTTGGAATTGCCAAAAGGGATGGAATTGAAAGAAATTAAAATTGAAAATCGAGCGGGAGTCCTAGAGAGCGATGATTTTGTCTTGAAAGCAGATAAAATTGATATCCAGGGAGGTGCAGGGGAAGTTGAACTTGACAGAGTCAAAACCAAAGAGTTTTATTTGGAAGTAGGCGCGGGAAATGCGGATATTCAAAATCTGGATGCAGAGAAAGCAGACATTTCATGCGGAGTTGGAAATATTGATATACAGCTTATGGGAAAAGAATTGGATTACAACTATGAACTAAGCTGCGGAATTGGAAATGTAAATATAGGCTTGGAATCTTATAGTGGTCTTGGAAGGACAAAGAAAATTGATAATAGCGCTTCTAAAACAGTCAGGCTTGAATGCGGAGTTGGAAATATCACTGTGGATATGGAATAATTTTGTGTCATTGGTCTAATGATATCAATAGGAACCTACCAGATAAAAGGAAGGAGAGTATGCAGTGAAAAAATTATATAGATCTAGAACAGATCGGATATTTCTAGGAGTTTGCGGAGGAATCGGAGAGTATCTGGAGATAGATCCGACGGTTATCCGGTTATTGGCTGTGATTTTAGGATTCACAGGAAGTGGAATCGTGGCATATATTGTTGCAGCAATTTTAATGCCGGAACAATAGAATGAATAAGAAGAGAAAAGGCTGTTGAACTATCTAAAATTTTTAGAGGAGCACAGCCTTTTTTATTGTATAGGAAAATTTTGTTACACTAAAACCTGATATGAAAAGTATTACTTTTTATATCAGGTATTTTTGTGTAAAAAAGTCAGTTGCAGGGAAAGGGGAAAGTTGATAAAATAAGAAAAAGACAGAGGAGAACGGAATGAGCAGAAGAAATAAGATTGTGTGGGGAGCAGTGAGTATATTGGCAGTCATGGCACTATCACTAGCGCTGCTTCTCGTTTGTTGGGAAAAAAATGAAGACGGGGAGACGGCAGCGGAGCCAGTGAAGACGCAGGAGGAAGATACAAAACCAATGGAAAAAAAGGCACAGATAGAACCTGAATCGAGAGAAGTTTCTTTGATTTTTACCGGTGATGTGTTTTTGAGCAATTATGTATTGCATAATTATGAAAGGGCAGGGATAACAGGCGTATTGGATGCTGCTCTGCTTGAGGAGCTGAGAGGAGTGGATCTCACAGTGATCAATGAGGAATTTCCGTTCAGTGTCAGAGGAGAGCAGGCGAAGGATAAGCAGTTTACGTTTCGTGTGGATCCATCTTATGTAAAAATATTTCAGGAAATGGGCGTGGATATGGTGACGCTCGCGAATAACCATGTGCTAGATTATGGGGATGATGCCTTGATGGATACGTTAGAGACCTTGGAACAGGCAGAGATTTTGTATGCGGGGGCCGGAGAACAGAGGGAGCAGGCTATGCAGCTTCAAGTAAAAGAGGTGAATGGGGTTCGGATTGGGATGTTAGCGGCATCTAGGGTGATACCGGAAGTTTCGTGGAATATTGAAAATCATCAGCCGGGAGTATTTTGTACCTATGATCCATCGTTGCTTTTGGAGAAAGTGAGAGCGGCAAAGAATTCCTGTGATTATCTGTTTGTCTACATACATTGGGGAGTGGAGCGCAACACAGAGCCAGAAGAGTATCAGAAAAATCTTGCGAGACAATATATTGATGCGGGAGCGGATGCTATAATTGGGTCGCATCCTCATGTGCTTCAGGGAATAGAATTTTATCAGGGAAATCCAATTTTTTATAGTCTTGGAAATTTTATTTTTAATCAGAATATAGAACGTACCATGGCGGTAAAGCTTGAGATAGATAAAAAGGGAAATACACAGGTTTGTCTATTTCCAGCGACAGCAATAGACGGAAAGACAAATTTATTAGAGAGAGAGAAAAGAGAAGTATTTTATCAGGGATTAGAAGAGATTTCTTTTGGAATTCAAATTGATGAAAATGGAGTTGTGACGGAAGATACAACAAAAAGAGATACAGTCCCATGAGTAAAAAAGAAAAATGTAGAACCATAAAAAAAAGTGTGGTATAATTCAAATGGAATATTGTTGTGGAGGAGAGGTAGATGGATGTACAGCTGATTGCCATAATGGTGGAATTCATAAGTATACTAGTTGCTTTTTCAGCATTATTTGTTTTGATGAAAGGGGAACCGAGTAAAGAAAATCGATTACTTTTATGTTTTATGCTCTTGCAAATACAGCGCAATGTGGGTTATTTGTTGGAACTTTTTTCGACATCATTGAAAGAAATACTCCTTGCAGTAAAGATACAATATGTGGGAACTTGCTTTATGGCATTGCTGCTTTTGTTGTTTGTAATAAAATATTGTAATGCAAAAATTCCGAAGGGATTTATAGCAGCGCTAGGAGGGGTCGATACAATTGCTCTGCTATTGATATTGACCTGTGAATATCATGCGCTATATTATCAAGAGATAAGAGTTGCAGAAAATAGCTGGTATCCTCATCTGGTGACAACCTCTGGTTTTGGATATTACCTCTATCTTTTTGGAGCGATTATAATCCCGTTCGTCGTAATGCTGGGTATTCTTTTTCAAAGTGTGATGAAAGCGGAAAATCCAAAGAAAAAAAAGAACTTAACCGCTACGGGAATCGCTTTGGGGATTCCTGCCATGCTGCAAGTTCTGTATGAGGCAAGAGTCATTACTGTCTATAATCCGATGCCGTTGATTCTTTGTATTGTAGTGTCTGTGCTGATTATTTTTCTTTGGAATAAAAGTGGATTTGATATGTACAGAAGTGGTTCGGCAGAGGTACTGGAGACGATTGATGACTGTGTTATTTTTATGGACGCGGAGAAAAATATCGAGGAATATAATCAGGCTTCTTTAAAAGTCTTTCCAGAATTGAAAGAACGAGATATCAAAAATATTGCTCAGATCGAAGATTTTCCGATTGAGCTTTTAGAAACTCCTGGAAAATGTGAATTTGCGTTTCGGGAACATTTTTATGAGGGACATCTAAAAGCGATGATGGATCGAGAAAATAGTATCCATGGCTATACGATGCTGATGTTTGATGTGACAGATACCTATGAGCTCATCGGTGAGATTATGGAGATCAGGGAAGAGGCAGAGCAGGCAAACCGTGCAAAGAGTGATTTCTTGGCGAATATGTCACATGAAATCAGGACTCCGATGAACGCAATCATAGGGATGAGTGAGCTGATCATTGAGGAGAGCCGTGGAGGACAGATGTATGAGTATGCCTCTGACATCAAGACGGCTTCGTTAAATTTGTTGGGCATTATCAATGATATCTTGGATTTGTCTAAAGTGGAATCCGGAAAACTGGAATTGATAGAAGATAAATATTACATACAAATTTTAGTCGAAGAAGTGGCGAGTATGATTAAAATTGTGGCGGCTGAGCGCGGGTTACAAGTTTTATTGGAAATGCAGCCGAATGTACCTCATAAGTTAATCGGAGATGAGGGAAGAATTCGTCAGATTTTGATTAACCTTTTGAATAATGCAGTAAAATTTACGAAAAAGGGACATGTAAAATTAAAAGTATCCGTCCAAGAGAGTGAGGTCGCCGACACATGTCTTATATTTGAAATAGAAGATACTGGCATGGGAATTAAAAAAGAAGATTTGCAGAAAATTTTCGAGGAATTCCAACAAGTGGATACGAAAAAGAATCGTAAGGTAGAGGGAACGGGACTTGGGCTGAGCATTTCGAAACGTCTAGTTCACCTTATGGAGGGTAGCATTTCGGT
>JAAVYC010000105.1 GCA_022790905.1 Lachnospiraceae bacterium
ATATCCAGTTGATGTCATACAGAGGTTTCCTGCCCCATCTACATAAAAAGAACCTGCTCTTGTAAACTGATTCTGAGAACCGTTATTTACAATAAAAAAACTAGTTGCAGAACTCGTATCATTCAACTTAATATCAAACGCTCCTCCTGTTGTCTGGGAAGCACCTGGTCCTGTGATGTTGATGGATGTCGCACCCATCGAAACGCCGAGACCGACCTGTTTCGCATTGATACCACCTGTTCCCGTCAGTGCATTTGGCCCCGACGCTCCAGATAAATTCTGATACATAATCTCTTGAAATGTCACCGAGGATGATTTGAATCCAACGGTGTTGACATTCGCAATATTGTTACCAATAACATCCATCTTCGTCTGATGTGTCTTTAATCCCGATACACCAGACCACATTGATCTCATCATAATAAATGACCTCCTAAAATATCGGCCCGTAACCTGTCTTCTCTGTCATTCAAAGACATTAGCTTCCTAGAAAGGTCCGGCTAAATAATTACGGCCCCGTCAATATTTGTAAATATATTATCTGTGGCTTCCTTTTGATCCATCGCCGTTACAACTGTCTTATTCGGTATATTGACGATAAATGCCAGTGAGTCCACAATTACTAACGATTCGTTAATTCCCTTTTCACTTGCCTTCTGAACTCCCGACTCCAATCGGTTATTCTGCTCATCCGTGAGACTAATATTTCTATTCTCCAAACGCATCGACGCATGTTTGGAAAACTTCAGTTCCGTGGCCCCAACAAGCCCTTGCTTCTGCTTTAATATTTCATCAAAAGAAGTTTTTGCTGCCCCTTTAGAACTTCCCGGCTGCTTTTGTACAAAATACTGATCGGCAACCTGTTCAATGGAAGTGAACGGATGATTGACACGGTTCATAAAACCATCTCCTTATGCTTTTTTCGATTCGTCCTCTTCCTCTTTTGAAGAATCTTGCTCAATATTGTCCTTCATTTCTTTCATCTTAGCTTCTAATGCTTCCAGTCTTTTTACCACTTCTTCTTTGACAAAGCCTTTTTGATAGTCTGTTAAACTGTCATAGACTTCCCTAGCCTTTTTCAATTTCTCCTCATCCATAATCGTCAGCTTTGATTCCGGTGGCAAAGCGGCAACCATATCAGTAAAGCTTTTTGCCAGCGTCGTCGCCGTGTAATAATCTGGATCTGACACCGTATCAAGATCATTGATGTCATACAGTGAATCGTTCACAGAAATATAGACTTTTCCGTTTTCACGCATCACATATTCCACCATTCCATGATCATAGAATGTCTCTCCCGTCGTTTTGCTCGTCACTTTTACAAAAACATATTTTCCAACCAGATTATAAGCACTTCCCTCTGTCATACTCTGATTCAAGTTCTGCATCTCTTCTAAGGACGAGAATGTCGCAAGCTGAGAAATATATTCTGTGTTGTCTGTCGGCTCTAATGGATCCTGGTATTGCATCTGTGCCACTAAAAGTTTTAAAAACGCATCTTTATCCAAGGCGCCCCCTGCCGGTGTATCTTTTGAACTATCAGACAGTGAAGTCTGGGATGCCGATGTATCCACAAATTGGCCATCTTTAATCTGTTGAATAATTGCCATATAGTTTCCCTTCCTTTCCTAAGCTGTAAAATCCACGCTATTTCCATTGTCACGCATGATTTTTGCCGCCAAAATCTCTTCCTCACTCATCAATCCAGATAATTCATCTAGTTGATTCAAAGAGATCCCTCTTTTATTTCTATGATTTTTAGAATTTTGCTCTCTTTGCTCATCCTGACTCTGATTGTGCTGATTTTCTTCCAGATTTCTCTCGAATTCATGGCTCGCAATTGTTACTTCTACTGCTTCTACCTTGATTCCCTGTTGATTCATATTTTCTTTTAAAAGAGTAATCTGACTCTCCAGGGCCTCTTTTACAGCTTCATTTTGTGCCGCAAAGTGTGCAGTAATCACGCCTTCTTTTGCAGTGACTTGGACATAGATCTTGCCAAGATTCTCAGGGTTTAACTGCATCTCCATCGAAGTTACATCTCCCTGATACATAATTCTTGTAAACTCACTGACTTGTCTGATGATATCTACAACATTAAAGGTTGTGTTCTGTGCCACTCCAGCAGCATTTACCACCGGTGTCTCTGTTGTGTTCGCGGTCTGAACCGTATGCACGGTATTCTCTTCCATCACATTTTGCCGTGATCCTTCTGTCCGTCTAAATAGCCCTCTCTCACCTTCAGTATCTTCCGTCGAACTCTGTGAGTTTTGATTCCCCTCGTCACTTACATTCCCCTTAGAAGTCTCTTCCGATATGATTTTGGACACTCCTTCTTCCGCACTATCTGCCGTTTCATCTACTTCTGGCGAAACCTCTGTCTTCTGTTGCAACATAGCATCGTCTTCTGTCTGGAGAACTGCGGAGTTCTCTTCCATTTGATCCTGTGTCACCTCCACAGTCTCCTCTGGTATCTGCCCCATCTGTTGCAACTGATTCATCAAATTTTTTGCTTCCTGTTCTGTCATACCCAAATTCTGCAAAAAATTCTCACTCAGCATCTCCATGTTTTTCATGAATTCCTGAAAATCCGCATTCATCAACAATCCCAGATTGTCTTCCTGTCCAGTCAGTTTCATCACAAGATTCGCCAAATTCGTCGGATCCATGAGATCTGAAACATTTAGTCTTAACTCTTTCATCGCTGCTTGCAATTCTTCCTTGGACACTCCAAATGTCTCTTCTAGCTGTCTCTCAACCTCATCTGAAAACTGATCCAATGCTTCTTGTGCCTTTTCTAACTGCTCCTGATCCAGACCCTTTGCCGCTTGCGGTATCCGATCTTCTTTTACCGGATATTTATTGTATTCCGCGGCAGATGTTGCCTTCGATTCCACAGACATCACATTCTGATGATTCTGATTTTTGTACTGTGCACTCTGACTGTTCACCGCCAAACTGCCAAGCACCGCCATAAAATCTACGGCTTCCTCTTCTTTTCCAGACTTTTTTGTTGCATTTGTCTGAAAGGGCAAATTTTCCGTCATTTTAGAAACATTTGCACTTTTCATGCTCTCTTCCTCCTTTCTATTGAATTTTCAATGTTCCATTTATATTCTAAGGCTCCATGAGTTTTGTAATTCTTGCTGCAGTATCTTTATTCATGTTGCCGAGAATATCACCTCTCGCATCTGCTTTCATCGCAGACAAAATTCTTGCGACAAGTTTTAGATCGTTTGTCATTGTATCAAAAATTTCTGCTGCCTGTCGCGGTTTCATCTGAGAATACGTTTTTACGTAATCCTCTAAATCTGCATCCTCCTGCTGCTGTTCCACAACTTGTTTGTATAATGCCTCCGCGTTTGCCGGATTGATGCTCTCATAATATTTTTTATACTCACTTATATCGGGCGCTTTATCGGAAAAAACAACCTCTTGATAATATTTTGCTTTCTCCTCCTCAAATTTCGCCTCATTATTTTTATACTCCTGCCATTGTGCTACCTGCGCCTCTAGATCCGCAACGTAAGCGCTATCTTTAGAGTTACTTTCCTTTGCATCCGCAAGCTTCTTTTCTAACTCTTTAATATATGCCATGGCTTCGTCCAATGATTTATATGGATATTCATCTTCTTTCTCCTTTTGTGCTTCTTCCGTTTCCGGAAGTATCTTATTCAGATACGGAACATCCTTTAAAATTGGCTGCATGACAGTCGATCCAAAGCCTCCGACATCAAATCGAATCAACACTGCCAAAATCGCAAGCCAAATCAAAATGATCACAAGAGTAACCAGTACAATCGCAACTTTACCACCGGACTCCTCATCCTCTAACTCCGTCCCATTTTTCTTTGCCTCTTTTTTTGCCAGCTTTTTGCTCTTCTTTTCCTCTTTTTTCTTTGCCTTTGTTGCTTTCTTTGCCGCCTTTTTGTCGAGTTCTACTGCTTCTTCAAAATTCTCTCCTGCCATACTCTCACCTCTTTTTAAGATCCTCTGTGATAACTATAACTCACAAGCTGATCAATCTCCCTGTTCTCTTCGTATGCAACATCCTGCTTAAATTCCTCAAATGCTTTTTCTCTCAGTTTTTCATGAGTTTTTCGTTCCATCATCACATGGTTTAGCCGCCCCCTGGCAAGCTCTACATTTTTCTCTGCCACCTGAATTTCCATCATCTGTGTTCGAATTGCCGATTTCATTGCATCCACCGCATGTCTGCAAGTCTTGATCTTTTGCACATCAATTTTTCCTTTTACAAGATCTCTAGCACGTTTCTCATATCCCGCTTTACGAATCAGAAGCTGTTTTAACTTTTCCTCTTCCTCTCGCAACTTTGCATTGGCAAGTCCATATTCTGCTTTGCGCTGGTCCTCCATTTTCACTTTTAATTCTAAAATGTTTTGCATACCATACACGAACTTTGCCATATGTCACCTCTATTCCTCAAAAAGCTGTCCCAACAACTGCAGCTCTTCTTCAAATTGAAACTTTTCATTTGTCTCTTGCATCAAAAACTCATTGACCGCATCAATTTTAGATATCGCATAATCTATATTTTTATTCGATCCTGGCTTATAGGCCCCAATATTGATCAAATCCTCTGATTCTGAATAAGTGGCCAGTACATTTTTCAGTTTCCCCGCAGCTGACTTATGTTCCTGATCCACAATCGCCGACATAACACGGGAAATACTCTGCATAACATCAATCGCCGGATAATGATTCTTATGTGCAAGCTTCCGATCTAACATAATATGACCATCTAAAATACTTCTCGCTGTGTCAGTAATCGGCTCATTAAAATCATCTCCATCCACCAATACCGTGTATAATCCCGTGATAGATCCCCGATCTGAATTCCCGGCACGCTCTAATAATTTTGGCATCTCTGAGTAGACACTTGGGGGATATCCTCTAGTCACTGGCGGTTCTCCCGATGCGAGCCCAATTTCCCTCTGTGCCATAGAAAAACGAGTCAGTGAATCCATCATCAAAAGCACGTCTTTTCCCTGATCTCTG
This sequence comes from Lachnospiraceae bacterium, assembly GCA_022790905.1. GTDB lineage: Bacteria > Bacillota > Clostridia > Lachnospirales > Lachnospiraceae > Maccoyibacter. Next base: position 5,020 of record JAAVYC010000105.1, read on the forward strand.
AAATACTCTGCAATCGCAGTGGCAGTTTTCGCCGCCTTATTTCGAATCAACGCCGGTTTATCGGAAGTCGCAATGACAACGATGGAACGTTTCATTCCCTCTTCGCCCAAATCTCTTTCCACAAACTCCCGAACTTCTCTTCCACGCTCTCCAATTAAGGCAATGACATTGATATCTGCCCTAGTATTTCTGGCAAACATTCCAAGCAAAGTACTCTTTCCAACACCGGAACCTGCAAAAATCCCAATTCTCTGCCCTTTTCCCACGGTAATCAATCCGTCGACTGCTTTGACACCCAATGGCAGAACTCGATTAATAATTTCCCTAGACATTGGATCTGGGGGTGCCGCCTCGACCGGATACTCATATTCCAATTCCAACTGATCCACATCGGTTGGTCTTCCGATTCCATCCAGAGTATGTCCTAATAGTTCATCGCCCACGGATACCGTCAACGGATGTCCCGTATTCTCGACAATGCAGCCAACACCCAGTCCTTCAATACTGTCAAAAGGCATTAAAAGCAGACGTTTGTCGCGAAATCCCACAACCTCCGCCATAACAGAAATACCTTTTGTGTGATCAATAATAATCCTACATAAATCATTGATCTTTGCATCGGGACCTACCGATTCAATGGTAAGTCCGACAATCTTAACCACTTTTCCCAATCGGTTAAAATATGTCCTCTCTGCTAATTGTAAATACTTTTCTGTACTAAACACCAACGAAACTCACCTAATCTATACTCAAACTTTTTAAATCTTTGATTAAATTTTCCAACTGGACACCGAGGCTACAGTCAAAAATTCCCGAATCTGTCTCTATCGTACACTGATTTTCCTCTAAAAGAGGGTCTGAGATAATCTCCAAAGAAATATCTTCTCCGACCCGTTCTTCAATTTCCCGTTTCCGACTGTCCACAAATTCAAAATTCACCCCGGATACTCGAACACGGAACTCTTTGCTTCCTTCAATATCCATCACCGCATCTGATATCAAAGATAATAAAATCTCTGTTTTATCTCCAAACTGAATGTGAAACACTTTTTCAAATATTCTCGCGACAACATCCACAAGCTGCGGTTCCATCTGTTCTAATTTATCTTGATAGTCTTTCTTCAAAGAGGCCTCTAGCTGTTGATACTTCTTTCGTATCTCTATCTCCTCGGCATCTGCTTTTGCCTTGCCTTCCTCATATCCTCTCTTTTTCCCCTCTTCTTTGGCTTGGATTAGCACCTGCTCTCTCTGTTCCTGGGCATCTGAGAGCATGGTATCTGCTTTTTCCTGTGCTTCCGCGAGAATTCTATCCGCTTCTTCCTGTGCCTCGGCAACGAGGTCAACTTCCGGCTCCTCTAAAATCTCCTCTACTTGTTCCGCCTCAAGCCCTTCACTGAACCCCTCGGGAAATCCCTCTTCCCCCGCCTGAATGCGCATTTTTTTTGAGAGTTCCTCCAATTTTTGAGCCACAATTTCATTGGAATTAATGATGCGGACTCCCTCTTCTTTATCAGTTATAGACCATTGCTTATAAAGATTAGACGACAATCTCGTCACCTCCGCCTCTGGAAATTACA
>JAAVYC010000251.1 GCA_022790905.1 Lachnospiraceae bacterium
CAGCATAGGAAGTATCCAGATCTATATTGAAAAAATTAGCTTTTGCATTTACATGAATACTTGGCTGAGCGATAAACGGGCTGAAGAAAACTTTTGCTTTCTCGATCGGTACGCTCTCGATCAATTCATCGAGTATTTTGTAAAAGGAACCTCCGCGCTCCTGTGCCTCTAGTTTTGCCGTCCCGCCTAAAACCTGGGTAAACCACTCATAATTAGAGCTAGATGCTCCTGTACAGGAGATATTCAAATATTCTCCCTTTCGCAGATACGGCATATTGAAAGATATGCCCGGCACAATTTTGTCTGAATGAGTCTCATTGATACACCAAGATCCGGCAACCGCCGTATAAATGTCTTCCCCAGTTCCTCCTGCTCCAACTAAGCTTGCTAAGATATCCATCATTCCTGCCGCCACCGGAGTTCCCTTTGCAAGTCCAGTCAGTCTCGCCGCTTCTTCTGTGACGGTTCCGACAATCTCTGTCGCATCCGCTGCTAGTTTTGGAAGTGCATCCGTCAATTCCGAAATTCCATAGAGTTCCATTAACTCCGTCGAATATTCCATCGTACACACATCTACCATGCATGAACCGCCAAGACAGTTTAGATCCGCTGCAAAAACACTGGTCAAACGATACATGATATAATCTTTGAACGTTAAAATTCCGCCGATTTTATCATAGACTTCTCTCTCATGCTCTTTGTACCATCTCAGAATCGGTCCCGGTTCTCCCGCAAACAGCTCCCCTTTTACGATATCATTGATTTTATCATAGCTTCCCTCTTTTTTATACAGGGCAATAATATCATTTGCGCGATAATCCTGTGAAAAACAGCCAGGAGCGATAGAATTTCCTTCTTTATCTAAAAATACGACTCCATTTCCAAACGATGTCACTCCGATTCCGGCAATCTCTTCCGCGTCAATTCCCGCCTCTTGAATTGCTTTTTTGATACAAACCTGAACCAATTTCCACAATTCATCGACGTCAAACTCTTCAAATCCTTCTGCCCTTCTCTCAAAATGCATACTCGGTGTCGAAGATTCAGATACTACATTTCCGTTAAAATCAAAAATTACAGCTTTGCTGGATGTATGACCAGCATCAATCCCCATTAAATATTTCTTCATAGTATATTACCTCCTCTTATACTTTCTTTTTAAAACCCGACAATTTTACTTTTTTCAATGTTAGTGATCCCTATTCCTCCTCCCTTTTTCGTACATTACATGAATTTGCACATCACTTTTATTATATAAGATTTCCTATATAACAAAAAACGCCTAGGAAAAATTTTCCTAGACGAATAGCTCTCAAAATTCATCCATGTCTATTTTGTTGTAAATATATCTTTTAATGAATTTATCATAGCAAGTCTTTTCTATTTTGTCAACTCTCTTCCGTAGATTTTCTATTTTTTGACACCCTGCGCGGCATATGCTAAAATAATGCGGAAATAACATATGAATTTTATAAATACCTGATAAAAACATCAACGAAAGGAGTTTTTATGCTTTGGGATACACATATACATACCTGTCACTCCGTTGACAGTACAGCAGATCTGGAAGAAACGATTCTTTCTGCCATCCAATACGGATTGGAGGGAATCTGTATCACAGATCACGTCGACTACGATCATCCAAAATGTGCGCTAAAGAAAAACAAGCCGGAAGAATTTGTACTCAATACGGCAAACCAGAACAGAGAACTTTTGCCTTTAAAGGAAAAATATCAGGATCAGATTCAGATTTTCACCGGAACAGAAATCGGCTTACAGACACATGTTGTCGATGAAAACGTGAACTATATTGCAAAAAATGATTTTGATTTTATTATCGCTTCTTCCCATGCTGTCCATGGTTTTGATCCGTGTTCCAAACCATATTTTGAGGGCAAAACGGAAGAGAACGCTTACCGCGAATATTTTGAATGTATTCTGGAAAACATTACTGTCTTTGATGATTTTGACATCTATGGCCATATTGATTATATTGTGCGCTATGATCCAAACAGAAACGCCAATTACACTTATCAAAAATATGCAGATCTCATCGATGAAATCTACATTCAGCTGATTCAGAAAGGAAAAGGAATCGAACTCAACACCGCCGGATTAAAATACGGTCTCGGACATCCTCATCCAACGGAGGACGCTTTAAAACGCTACCGGGAACTGGGCGGCGAGATTATTACGATTGGTTCCGATGCACATATACCGGAGCATGTCGGTTACGATTTTCATCTTGTACCAGATTATCTAAAGAATGCCGGTTTCCGGTATTATACGGTATTTGAGAACAGAAAGCCGAGGATGAAAAAACTGTAACCTATTTTAAAAACAGAGCCACTGATCTTTTTTTGATCGTTGGCTCTGTTTTTTCAATCTTCTTTTTGATAATACTACTTACTTCTTGATCTTTCCACTCTTTTTCACACTACTCCATTTACTATAGAGCATTGTCTTTCCAACCTTCTTATAACTGCGCATTCTTACATAATATCTCTTTCCCGCTTTCAGCTTCTTGAAAGTATATGCCGTCTTGGATACTTTCAAATTTTTGACATTCTTAACGTTCTTTTTGAACTTCTTATCCGTGCTGATCTGTACCTGATATCCCGTCGCCCGTTTGTCTTTGGCCCATTTTGCCGTCAGTTTCTTTCCTCTGGACACGCCTACGGATTTCACCGCCGGTTTCTTCGGGCTGACTTTGACCGTGATTTTTACGGAATCGGAACCCGCTTTGACAGTGACATAGGCGATTCCCGTTCCCTTAATCGTCACTTTTCCGCTTTTGTCCACCGAAGCGATCTTACTCGAAGAACTCTTGTAGGTCAGTTTTTTACTTGCCTTTACGCCCAGTTTAAATGGTTTCGCTCCATATGCCACACTATAAGTCTTTTTATTACAGATAATCCCCGGTTTTGTGCCGTCTTTATTGGTAATGTTAAAGGTCATGGACACACTACCCTTATAATTGCCTTTTCCCGTTGCCGTCGCCTTGGCTTTTCCAGGCTTAATGTTGTTGCTGTAAGAGACTGTGTAATCGGTATTGCGAACCAGTCTCTTTCCATTTAGTGTTACAGTTACCGCCGGAGTCTTGGCCTTTCCGTCATAGATATAATTATTTTTCTCTAAAGATATCGCTGCCTTAGAAATATCTGTCTTTCCCGAAACATTCTGGGAAGAATCGTCGCCTGTGATGGTCACGAATGCGATTCCATTTTCTTTGGCATAGGTCTCCGCCGTCGTTCCGGCGTAGCCATGGATGACCAGATTCGGAATAAATTCCACGCTTCCCTCCTCGCCCGCATCGCATTGGAATGCCGTTGTATTGATGTACGTTACACTGCCCGGTATCGTGATATCTTTCAGATTATGACAGTTATAAAATGTTCTGTCACCGATTGATTTTACGCTTTTTGGAACGGTAATGCTGTTAAGACCGCCGCAGTTAAAAAACGCCTCTTTCTCAATATGCGTTACACCCTCCGGAATCGTTGTCTTTTCACAACCGGCAATCAGACAATATTTATTATAAGCTTCTTTATATATAATCGCATTACAATTGTCCCTGCTGTCATACCTTGTATTTCCTTTCTCTACCTGTATGCTTGTCAGATTATTGCAGCCCGTAACCGGGTTGCCACCGATACTTGTCACTCCCTTTGGAATCACAATGCTTTTTATATTACATCCATTAAACGCTCTTTCTCCAATCGCTATTACACTATCCGGAATTTTTATCTCACCTAAACTACTGCAGCCGGAAAACGCTTCCGTTGAGATATGGGTTATACATTCCGGAATTTCTATCTCGGTCAGGCTGCTGCAATCTTTAAATACTCTTGTATCAATTAAGTTGTTGCCATTTTTTGGAATCGCTATACGTTTTAATTTGCTGCAACCGGAAAATACTTCGGATAAAATTCTGGTGTTCTCCGGTATCTGCACTGTCTCTAAATTAATGCAGTCTTTAAACGCCTCATCCCCTATCACTCCCGTTCCTTCCGGAATAATAACATTTCTTAAATTGCGGCTTCCTGAAAACGCACCCGATCCAATCTGCGTTATTCCCTCCGGAATCGTTGTATTACCGCAGCCGGCAATCAAAATGTTAGATTCATTACTGATAATTGCATTAACATTACTTCCGTCCGTAACATTTGGATTCGCACTACTACGGTACCATTGATTTTCATCATCCACTTCGATACGTGCCAGACTGCAACAACCGGAAAATGCCCAAAAATCAATCAATTTTACATTTTTGGGAACCCGGATGCTACTCAGACTACTGCAATCTTTAAACGCTCTCTGGCCAAATCTCGTTAAATTTTCAGGAAATGTAATGCTTTTTAAACTGCTGCAACCTTCAAATGTTCCGTCCGAAATAAAAGTAACAAAACTCGGAAGAGTGATACTGATCAAGCCGGTACAATTCTTAAATGCTTCACGCCCGATTTCCGTCACACTTTCCGGAATCCGAATATCTGTCAAACCACTGCAGCCCTCAAATGCATACGTCGTGATCACCTTTACACTCTCCGGAATTGTTGTGGTCTTACAGCCAAGGACAAGACAGTCATTGCTTTTTTGGATCACGGCATTATAATTTTTGCTTTCATAAGTTGTATTTCCTTCCTCTACCTGTATCTCTGCCAGCCCGGCGCAATTTGCAAATGTCGATCCACCTATATTTTCCACGTTTTTCGGAATTGTAATACTTTTTAAACTGCTACAGCCGGAAAATGCATAACCTCCCATCTCTTCTAAGCTTTCCGGAAAATTTATATTTTCCAGACTGCTGCAACCGGAAAATGCCCCGCTCGCAATACGCACTATGCCTTCCGGAAAGTCTACCTTTTTCAAATTGCTATGGCCGGCAAACGCATCGTAATCAATATACAGCACTTTTTTTCCTTCTATTTCACCCGGGATTTCAACACTCTCTGCATTTCCGGTATATTTCGTAATGCTTATCGTAACGCTGCTGATATTCTGATATTGATAATCTCCCCATTGGTAAGTCTGCGCTGCCTGAACTTTCATTTCGTATATTGGTATGCCTGTCACTACTAATAAAAATGTCAAAATCCCCGCTAACAAACGTTTTCTTTCTTTCATTTTTTCTTCCCTTCTCTTCCGATACCTGCCTGCTTATTTTTTTATTTTTCCACTCTGTTTCACACTGCTCCATTTGCTGTAGAGCATTGTTTTGCCGGATTTTTTATAACTGCGCATTCTCACATAATACCTCTTTCCCGCTTTCAACTTTTTAAAAGTATACGCCGTCTTAGAAACTTTCAGATTAGAAGATTTCTTAACGTTCTTTTTGAACTTTTTATCCGTGCTGACTTGTACCTGATATCCCGTCGCCCGTTTGTCTTTGACCCATTTTGCCGTTAATTTCTTTCCTTTGGAGACGCCTACGGATTTCATCGCCGGTTTCTTCGGGCTGACTTTGACCGTGATCTTTACGGAATCGGAGCCCGCTTTGACAGTGATATAGGCGATTCCTGTTCCCTTGATTGTCACCTTTCCGTTTTTGTCCACCGAGGCAATCTTGCTTGAAGAACTCTTGTAAGTCAGCTTGTTATCCGCTTTTACGCTCAGTTTGAATGGTTTCGCTCCATATGCCACACTATAAGTCTTTTTATTACAGGTAATGCTTTGCTTTCTGGTAATATTGAAAGTCTTAGACACACTGCCCTTATATTTGCCTTTGCCTGTTGCTGTTGCTTTCGCGGCTCCCGGCTTGACGTTGTTGCTGTAAGAAACCGTGTAATCAGTGTTGCGAACCAATTTCTTTCCATTCAGTGTTACGGTTACCGCTGGAGTCTTGGCTTTTCCATCATAAGTGTAATTATTTTTTTCTAATGCTATAGCTGCCTTGGAAATATCCACTTTAGACGGATTATTCTGGGAAGATTCATTTTCTGAGATTACTTGGAACCTGACTCCATTTTCCTTTGCATAAGTCTCTGCTGTCGTTCCACTGTAACCACGGATGACCAGATTCGGAATAAATCCTGTACTATTCGGCCCACTTCCATCACATTGGAACGCTGTTTTGCTAATAGATGTCACACTGTTTGGAATCGTTACCTCTTTCAGACTACGGCAATTATAAAATGTCTTGTCACCGACTGACTTTACACTGTTTGGGATGGCAATGCTGCTAAGACTGCTGCAACCTTCAAATGCACTTATTCCAATATCTGTCACACTGTCCGGAATGGTAAGACTGTTAAGACTGCCGCAGCCAAAGAATGCACTACTCCCGATACTTTTTATTCCTTCCGGTATCTTTGTCTCGCTACATCCGGCAATAATCCGGTTATGTTTTGTATGAATTAAAGCATTGCAATGATTCCTGCTGTCGTATACGGTGTTTCCGCTTTCCACTACAAGCTCTTTCAGATTCGCACATCCTTTGAACGTTTCATTTGAATAGTCTGCGTTTGAACTGCCCGTTCCAATCAATGTCACACCGGCTGGTATGCGAATCTTTCCTATGCCGCTGCCCTCAAACGCCGCCTTTTTGATCTCCTTCACGCTATCCGGTATTACTGTTCCGTTACATCCGGCAATAAGCAGGTTATCTCTCGTACGAATTAAGGCATTGCAATTGTTCCTGCTGTCGTACGTTTTATTCTCAGCGCTCACGCTGATATTCTCGAGGCTGCTGCAATTGCGAAATACGTTATTATCCCATTCAAACTCATTTACATTTTTTGGAATATTGATACTTCTTAAACTGCTGCAGCCCTCAAAAGTATCCTCCCCAATCGTTGTTACACTGTCCGGAATCGTTATGCTTCCTAGACTGCTACAACCGGAAAATGTCTCGCGGCCAATCGTTGTTATTCCGTTCGGCATACGGACACTCACCAAGCTGCTGCAATCGGAAAATGCTCCGTCAATCCCCGTTACGCTGTTTGGAATATAGATACTCTTTAAACTGCTACAGCCCTTAAATGCGCCTCCGATCTCTGTCACACTGCTTGGAATCGTGATCTCTGTCAAACCTCTACAGCCTTTAAATGCACCTCCGATCTCTGTCACATCACTCGGAATAACCGTCTTCTTACATCCGGCAACCATAATATTTCCTTCTTTTTTAATCACTGCATTACAGTTCTTCCTGCTGTCATATACCTCATTTTCGGAATCCACTACGATACTCTCTAAGCTGTCGCATCCGTCAAAATTTGCCTCAAATCCTGTTACAGTTTTAGAAAGCCTGATACTTTTCAGGCTGCTGCATCCCTCAAACGCTTCTTTATATACAGATGTATGACTTCTAGTCGTCACCGGAAACGTTATATTCACGATACTGCTGCAGTCCTTAAACGCTCTATCTCTGATAAGCCATATACTTTTCGGAAGCGTTACATCTTTCAGTTTCCTGCATCCCTCAAATGCCCCATCATTGATAAGAGATAC
>JAAVYC010000106.1 GCA_022790905.1 Lachnospiraceae bacterium
CATCATGGCATCCATCTCTTCAAAACTCATCACTCCAGTTACGACATTGCTGCGAATCATAAATGGAGGAACACAATAGGTAAAACCTCTGTCAATCATAAAATCTCTCGCATAGGAAATCACTGCCGAATGTAACCTTGCAATATCTCCCATCAGATAATAAAAACCATTTCCGGCTACTTTTCCTGCCGCATCCAAATCAATTCCATCAAAACGTTCCATAATCTCTGTGTGATACGGAATCTCGAAATCAGGTTCTGTCGGCTCACCGAATTTTTCTATCTCTACATTACAAGAATCATCCGGACCAATCGGCACAGACGGATCGATAATATTTGGAATCGTCATCATGATCTCTGTGATCTTTTTCTGTAATTCTCTCTCCTGCTCTTCTAACTCAGCAAGACGAGCCGCGTCTTTTCCGACTTGCTCTTTTAACGCCATGGCCTCATCCTTTTTTCCCTGCCCCATCAGAGCACCGATTTCTTTTGAAATCTTATTGCGGTTTGCACGCAACTGATCTGCCTCCTGCTGCGCTTCTCTCGCCTTCTTGTCGAGTTCAATTACTTCATCTACCAACGGAAGCTTCTGTTCCTGGAATTTATTCTCAATATTCTTTTTTACAATTTCTGGATTCTCCCTTAAAAATTTTAAATCTAACATTTTCATCCTCCTGAAAAATTATGCACCTATTATATCCGTTTTTTATTCATGTCGCAATGCTTCAATTGGATTCAGATTTGCCGCTTTATAGGATGGCAGCATTCCAAAAACAATTCCGATTAACATAGAAAAAAGCACTGCTCCGATTGCTGCCGGAATGCTAATTGCCACTGGAGTCTCACTCACTTTGGAAATGACTTGTGCCAAAATGACTCCTATCGCTACTCCAGCGATACCTCCAAGACTGGTAAGCACTGCCGCTTCTGTCAAAAACTGACCTAATATCACGGATTTTCTCGCTCCAATTGCTTTTTTTAATCCGATCTCACTGGTACGTTCTGTCACGGATACCAACATAATATTCATAACGCCAATCCCTCCTACCAATAGAGAAATTCCGGCAATCCAAATCAACATAGAGTTCGTGGATTTACTCAACTCTTGCATCTCTTTTGCCTGTTCTAGCAAGTCTTCTGACTTATATTTGATACTGTCATCGCTGACACCCAAATCTTTATTCAAAATATCCGCCGTTTTTTTACCGACAGACGTCATGTCATCCGTACTCTCGACCTTAACAACCACATTCTCCGGTTCATCATAACGATATATAATTGGCCAGGTTACTTTTGGAACATAGACGGAACCGCTCGTCTCCTGCATATATGTAGTATATTCCTCCATCGAATTAATCACCGGTTCAAATGCCTTGCTCTTTTCCACGACTCCAATTACCGTATAGGGTTCTCCCTTGATTTCGATACATTTTCCCAATGCATTTTCTCCCTGAAAAAGCGTCTTTTTGGAGCTCGCATCCAAAAGCGCTACTTTTCTGTTATTTTCGTAGTCTTTCTTATCAAATCCGCGCCCCTCTGCCACGAGATAATTGCAGGTTTTCAGATAGTCTTTCTCAATTCCATATAAATATCCACCGGAAATAGAATTATTTTTATAATAAGTGTCACCATAATCTGGTTTCTTATAATAGACAGAAGCAGACTCTGCATGCTCAATATCTTGTATCTGTTCTTTCGCCTTATCTGTAATGGGATAAATTCCATCCGGAACACCGCCATCCATTTCCAATTCCCACTCACCCTGGTGGAGTTCCACCCTTACTGTGTTATCTCCAGAACCGATCAGGTTTTCTTTAATCTGTTCATTGGTCCCTTTGATTGTCGAGACAATTGCAATAATTGCCGCAATTCCTATAATAATTCCGAGCATAGTCAGGAAAGAACGCATTTTATGGGACCAAATTCCCTGAAATGATAACCTTATATTTTCTATCATTTGCCTTCCTCCTAATAATCCATCTCATCTGTCTCTTTTACTCTAGCGCCCTCTTTTACCTCTTTTCCATATGGAAAGGCAATGAAGTCGCTGTTTTTGAGTCCTGATAAGATCTGAATTGCCTGTCCATACACTATTTTTCCTGTTTTGACATATTGCTTCTTCAAACGCTTATCTTTTCCTTCCTTCATCACATAGGACTTTCCGCTTTCTGTTCTGACAAATGCCTGTTCAATATAGAGCGCATCTTTTGTCTGAGCATTCGGGTCAATCCTTAATTCTACACCCTCACCGTTTCTAAGACCTTCACTGTTTTCCACGAGTGCTTTGTAAGGATAATAAGATACATTCGGATTCCCTTCTCCACCATATCCCATATTGTCCGTTGGTGTTGTAGAAATCTCTGTAATCGTCCCCTCATAATTCTGTCCGCTCTCCCAAGAATTAATCAGGACCTTTTGCCCCACCTCAACTTCTTCAAGCAGCAATTCACTCATACTTCCTGTCACATAGAGGCTGTCTTGACCGCGGATTTCCAAAAATGGTGTACTGTTGCCATCCAGTTCTTCTAGATCCTGTACGGATGCCACCGTACCATTTACAGTGGCTTTTACAATGCCATCACCGGCTGCCGCCCTCAACTGCTCTACCTCTAATTTCGTCTTACGCATCTGGATATCCAATTCTCTGATTTTCTTCTGCTGCGCTGGAATCTCTGCTGCGAGTTCAAGGGCTGTATAGCCCTCCGGCTCCTCATCGTATTCTTCCGGTTCCTCTTCCGTCTCTGGTTCTTCCTCTATCTGACTGCGATTTGCAATCGACCATTTCTCGTCCTCAACATAATGATCTTCCAAACTGCTTCCATTGACTAACCAAGCATTCAAAATTGTTTCCTCTACCCTATTATCTTTATGAATTTCAAAAACCGCAACATAAGATTTTTCTTTCAGATAATTCAGATATCCGCCTGTCACATATGCTTCACTTGTACACAAAAAGCGAAATGGTTTTTCTTCCGTTCCCTTCCCCTCGAATGCTTTTTTCGAAGTATCAATAATATTATAGGCATCCCCTGATTTTTCTTCTACCATTGGCTCCTCTTTCGGTTCCTCCTCCGGCTCTGGTTCCGGCACACTCTCCGGTATCGGGGTCGTCGCCCTTAGACGCTCCAATTCCCTCTGAGCAATGACCAGATCGTTTTCCGCCGTGGACAATTCCAATTCTTTCATTTCCAGATTCAGATTTGCCTCTTCCATATTGTAACGAAAAAGTTGGTCACCTTCTGAGACAACATCCCCCTTTTTCACATAGACCTCCTCAACCACATCGTCATCTTGTAAATACACCGTTTGCGATTGGTCATCGGTTACTGTCCCACTGCTGTAAGAAGCCTCGTCATCTCCGATACCCCAACCGAGATTCTCAACAGAATAGACCTTTACTTTCGTCTTTTTGTCATGTTGCTCCTTATATGCAAAAATGCCACCCGCAATAGTCCCGATAACGAGAACGAGAATCAGAACGACCAATCCCGCTTTTCTCTTATCCATCAGGCTTCCTCCTTTTCCTCTGTGAGCTCTCCATCGATGATATGTACCACTCTCTTTGCACATTTTGCTACCTTTGCATCGTGGGTAATCATTACAACCGTGACCCCTTCCTCGTTCAATTTTTCAAAAAGCTGCATTACCTGCTCCCCCGATTTGGAATCAAGGGCTCCCGTCGGCTCATCTGCCAGCAAAATCTTAGGGGCATTCACCATAGCACGTGCGATCGCAACTCTCTGTTTTTGTCCTCCTGACAACTGATTTGGACGAAATGTGGCTCGGTCTGCAAGTCCTACTTTTTCTAATGCTGCAAAGGCCATCTCTTTCCTCTCCTTTGGCTTGATCCCTGCATAGCTTAGAGGCAGTGCTACATTATCCTGTGCCGTCGCCCTTGGGAGAAGCTGAAAATTCTGAAATACAAATCCAATGCTCTTTGAGCGAACATCTGCTAACTCTTTATCTTTATATTCTAAAACATTTTCTCCCGCAAGTTCATAAGTACCAGAAGTCGGCTGATCCAGACAACCGATAATATTCATCAATGTCGTCTTACCGGAACCGGATGGCCCCATAATCGCCACGTATTCCCCTTCCTGAACTTGCAAATTCACATCTTTCAAGACTGGAATCACTAATTTATCCTGCAGATAGTCTTTATAGATATGTTCTAAATTCAATATCATGAATCCTTCTACTCCTCTCCCTCCAGATTTTCTAAAGTCTTCATTGTTTCTCCTGCTTTGTCTGGCATTAAGAGCTCTCCGTCATCCTCTGTGTTCTCATCTTGATCTTCATTCGTATCCTCGTCCTTTTTTCCATCTTCTTCCGTTGTTTCCATCGCTCTTGAGGCATCTTTTGTCGTTCCCATGCCCTCTTCTAATCCCTCCTGAGGCCATGCAATATAATCATTTTTCTTTAACCCCGATTTAATTTCATATTCACCGAGCTCTTCATCATATTTCCCGACCTCTACCGTTCTTTTTTCTAACTTTCCTTTTCCGTTATCCGCCCAGACATATGCGCCCTCCTCTTCCTGCACCAGATAAGACTCATAAATCCAGACCCCTTTCTTTTCACTGCTCTGTCCGTAATCCATCTCTACAAAAACATGCTGCCCAAGCATCATACCTTTTGTATCTTCCATGGCTATATAAAACGGATATTTCGAAGATGTTGTCGTGTCACTGTCCGAAGATTCCTCCATATATTCCTCCGAACCGCTGTTACTCTGCGGCGCCTCTACATCAATTCCAGCAAGCGTTCCTTTCCACGTCTGCTTCTCATCGACACGGGAACGGATCAGCATCGGGGCTCCTTCCTCAATCTGTGACATGTTCTGTTCATTGACATAACACTTCACACGATAAGAGCCACTCGCTAAAATTGTCATAAACGCTCCCTCTCCACTATCCTCAGAAGGGTTATTAGGATCGTTGATCGATTTCACAACACCTGCCATTTTACTAGTTACCACGGAACCACTGATCGTCTCATTAAATTTATCAATCTCCAATCGTTTCGATTTCAAATCATATTCCGACTGTTTTAACTCATTCTGCACACTTTGAATCTGCGTGGAATAGTCAAATTTTGTCTCTTCCGATACTGCCGCATCGCGCTCTGCGCTCAGCTCCGCAATCTGCTCTTTCGCATCGCTGATATCGTTATTAATGCTCTCTAACTCCAACTTTGCCTGTTCGATCTGACTGTCCACCTCATCTGTGTTGTAGGCAAAAAGCTGATCTCCTTCAGCAACCTCATCCCCTGCCTTCACAAAGATCTCCTTTACCTCTTTCCCTTCACTCAGATTAATCTTCCACGTATCCTGAGCCTCAACCACACCCGCAAAACGGTTCAATTTTCCAGCCGTATCTCCCATCATAGAAGATATCTTTTCTACATACGCCAGATTGGACTGATCTCTTCCATTCTTTCTTGCCAGAAAAATACCAACGCCGGCAAGTGCCACAAGTACAACTACCATGATTCCGATAGCTATTTTCCTCTTTTTTTCCATTTCATCCTCCTGCATCTATGTTCCCAAACTTTTCTGATCTTAGCAAGAACAAACGTGCAATTCACACACGCCGCGTTCTGATTTTTATACAAGCGTAACTTTTATTCCGCGCGCAAAGCTGCATATCCTATTTTTATTGTATAGAAATTCCAAAAGAATCCTCCATATAGTAACTAAAAATGACCACAAAGCAACAAGTTAGCATTTGTGGTCATTATATCATTTCTTAATATAAAAAGTATGAACTTTCTGCAAATCTTAAGAATTATTTTAAAGGATACTTGTCCGTCAATGATTTTAC
>JAAVYC010000107.1 GCA_022790905.1 Lachnospiraceae bacterium
ATTCTGATATTTCTACAACACAGATTTATACGCAGGTCAATCAGAGCAAGTTGAGAGAGATCTACGCGAAAGCACATCCAAGAAAATAGTGAGAAAGAGTAAAATTTCCACTGTTTAGCTGATTACCCCTTGGAATAGATAAAAATCAAATCATTTAAGAATCTTGCAAAACAGGATTCTTAATTTTTGTATACTGAAAAAATCTTTAAAGTGTTTAAAAATCACATTGACTTTTTTGTTATATTTATATAATATAATACTATATAAAAGAGTATGATGTTGGTATATTTCATGATTTGTTATGTTTTTTCTTTTTTTGTTTGGCTATATTGCATAATAAATGTGTCTGCACGGTAGATTTGACAGGCAATTTAACTTTTGCTGTTTTATACGTGGGAAGAATATACCAATAAGTATAGCCATCTAACGAGGTATGTTGCATTCAGTCACTGCATTTTTGTGTAGGAAATTTTGGGGAATTCCGCAGTCACTGGCATACCGCACAACAGAAAGGAGATAGATTTTTATGGCAGCAAAAATTTTAATGGCAGGCAGTATCATGATTGATTTAATCCTTCAGATGAAACGGGTACCAAACCCAAGTGAGAGTGTTTTGGGAACTAGTTATTCCAACGCAGGAGGCGGCAAGGGAAGCAATTCTGCGGTAGCTGCTGCAAAAGCGGGTGGAGACGTATCTGTCTGCTGTACATTAGGGAAAGATTCCAACGGAGAAGCTTTACTTGGGATGTTAAAGGATGTGAATGTAGACACAAGTAATGTGGTTCTTGCAGAAGGTGCAAATACAGGTATGGCAGTTATCATGTTAGAAGAGAGTGGAATGAATCGAATTGCCATCTATACGGGAGCAAACGATATCACTTCTCCGGAAGCTGTAGAAGCCGCTTTTGACGGAAAAGAATACGATGCTCTGATGATGCAGCTTGAGATCCCGTTAGAATCGAACCTGAAAGCATTTGAAATTGCAAAATCAAGGGGAATGATTACTTGTCTAGACGCTGGTCCTGCTCAGGAATATCCGATTGAGAAATTCGACGGTATTACGATTCTCTCGCCAAATGAGACGGAGACAGATGCCCTTGTGGGAATTCTTCCTGTGGACGAAAAGACTAGTTTAGAGGCAAGTAAAATCTTAAAAGAACGCAGTAACTGCAAATATGTAGTATTAAAATTAGGTGATAAAGGTTCCTTTATTTACGGGGATGATATTTGTCAGATGGTTCCTACTTTCAAGGTAGATGCTGTGGATCCGACGGCTGCTGGAGACTGTTTTACAGGTGTTCTTGTGAAAAAGTACACAGAGACAGGTGACATTGTGGCATCTGCTAGATATGCGAGTGCAGCAGCAGCGCTCTCTGTGCAAAAGCTCGGCGCTCAGCCATCTCTCCCGAACAAAGAAGAGATAGAGGCTTTCCTCGCAGAACGCGGTGCATAGAATAGGACAAAATGAGCAAGCCCGTTGAGGCCCCTGACCCTCAATCCTCAGGGGATTGTGCAGTTTATTTTTACTCCGTAGGAAGAGCGTTTCATGCTCTATCATGATAAGGTTTTTCTTAAATAGAATAAAAAACTCTGTGTATCTGGATATCCAGCATTCACAGAGTTTTTTTGTTGCGTTAAATATTCATCTCGGCTAATTCATAGATCAGACGTTCCGTGGTATCCCATCCGATACAAGGGTCTGTAATGGATTTTCCATAGATATGTTCGTCAATGTTTTGACATCCTTCTTCAATATAACTCTCAATCATAAGACCTTTGACCATTTTTTTGACTTCTGGAGAGGAGAGGCAGTTTGTCATGACTTCCTTGGCAATCCGAACTTGCTCTCTATATTTTTTTCCGGAATTGGAATGATTCGTATCTATGATGGCAGCGGGATTGACCACATCCATTTTGTCATACATTTCAATCAGGCGAACAATATCTTCGTAGTGATAATTTTGCGTAGAATTTCCATGTTTACTCACGGCACCTCTTAAGATGACATGGGTGAAAGGATTTCCTGTTGTCTCCACTTCGTGTCCAGCGAAGGAAAAATGGTGCGGATGTTGTGCGGCATAGACAGAGTTGAGCATAACGGAAAGGTCACCGCTAGTTGGATTTTTCATACCAGATGCCACATCGAAGCCACTGACTGTCAGCCTGTGATGCTGATCTTCCACTGAGCGGGCACCAATGGCGACATAAGAGAGAAGATCTTCCACATATCCCCAATTTTCAGGATAAAGCATCTCATCGGCTGGGGTCAATCCAGTCTCATCTATGGCACGAATATGCATATGTCTTGTGGCGAGGATACCTTCTACCATATCAGGTGCTTTTTCTGGGTCTGGTTGGGAAGCGATTCCTTTATAGCCTTCTCCAGTGCTGCGCGGTTTGTTCGTATAAATGCGCGGAACGATTAAGATACGCTCCTTTACTTTTTCCTGGACGGGAGCTAGGCGATTCACATAATCGATCACAGAGTCCTCATGGTCAGCGGAACACGGACCAATGATTAGTAAAAAGCGTTCGTCTTCTCCAGCGATAATCTTTTTGATCTCTTCATCCCGTTTGACTTTGATAGTGGCCAGATTTTTCGGGAGTGGAAGTTCTTGTTTGATTTCTTCCGGAGTTGGAAGCGCTCTTAAATAAGTAAAACTCATAAGTATCTAATCTCCTTTGTGGTTAAAATATTTTTCTTTGATGATATCTGTTGGCATTTTTTGATTCGTCCAACATTCAAAAGAGGCGGCACCTTGATAGAGCAGCATATAGAGCCCGTTCATCGTAGGACAGCCAATTTTTTTTGCGTCTTTTAAAAGTTGTGTTTCCCATGGATGGTAGATAATGTCCGATACAAATAAGTGCGGATCTAGGCAAGAGGAGGAGATTGGACTGGAATAATCCGGGGCCATTCCCACACTTGTCGCGTTTGTCAGGATAGCACTATCTGCCAACGCATGTTTTAATTGGTTTTTATCTCGAATGTCAAAGAGAAAAACCTCACAGGAAGTAGATCGGTTGACACTGTCTATAAATTGCTGTGTGCTGTTCCAGGATGCATTTTTTCGCTTGAACACGTAGATTTTTTTTACGCCATCCAGGGCAGCCTGCGTGCAGATTGCTGTTGCCGCGCCTCCAGCGCCCAAAAGTGTCATGTTTTTTCCGATTATAGAAAATCCCGCATCCTCTACAGAGCGCATATAACCAATTCCATCTGTTGTGTGTCCGATCAGCTTTCCGTTTTCAAAAATGACGGTATTGACAGCCTGCGCTAAGGTCGCAGCGGGAGTCAGAGAATCCAGCATTTCCAAAATAGCAGTCTTATGCGGCATTGTCAGATTGAATCCCCGTGCGTTTAAAAGTTTTAAAGCATAGACAGCTTCCTTTAAATATTCTGGGGAGACGTCAAACGCGGTATAGACATAGTCTAAACCGAGCAGCCGAAAAGCTTCATTGTGCATTTGTGGAGAAATACTGTGTGCAACAGGACTCCCCAAAAGGCAGGTCAGACGGGTCGTTCCGGTAATTTCATAGTTCATAACATACCTCCTAAGTTATGAAATGGGAAATATTCAAAAGTTATCTTAAAGGAATTTTAAAAAGATGTCAATGACTTGCGGTCTGTCATGTGCTGGGCTATAATAGAGAAAAAAATAGTGATAGGAAAGAAAGATGTCTGGAATAATCGAAAAGAAGGGAAAGCTGTTAGGGCACGGAAAACCTGTAATCTGTGTTCCAGTAACAGAACAGAAAAGAGAAGAGATTTTGAGAGAAATCCGTCTCTTGGCAGAGAAAAAAGTAGACATGATTGAGTGGCGGGTAGACTGGTATGAAAATGTGTCGGAATTGGAATGTGTCATAAATATTTTAGAAGAGATTCGCCCGATTTTAAAAGAAACGTTATTCCTGTTGACGTTTCGCTCAAAAGTGCAGGGTGGGAACAGGCAGCTTGCAGTAGAAACAATTGTGAAGCTGAATGAAGCGGCGGCGAAAACGGGGGTGCCGGATTTTATTGATATGGAATATTTTGAATACGAAAAGCCCAAAAAGGAGATTCAAAGAATCAAAAATTGCGGGGTTTTTGTAATAACGTCACATCATGATTTCGAGAGGACGCCGGAATCTGAAATTTTACAGATACAGATGGAAAAGATGTATCAGAGCGGTGCCGACATTGTAAAGTTAGCGGTGATGCCAAACAGTCGAAAAGATGTGTTGAACCTGTTGTACGCAACAGAGAATTTTGTAGAAATACATCCGGATACCCCAATAATCACAATGTCGATGGGGAAAGAAGGAATGATCAGCCGGTTGTGCGGAGAAGTGTTTGGTTCCTGTGTGACATTTGGTTCTCACAGGAAGTCATCAGCGCCAGGGCAGATGCAGATGGATGATTTGGAAATCGTGTTGGAAAAGATACATAAAAGTATTTGCTGAAAAAAGAGGTTTGTTTATGAGAGAAACAGGGAACATCTATCTGATTGGGTTTATGGGAGTTGGGAAGACGACTGTCTCAAAAAAGATGAGAGAACAGATAAAATGGGAGGAGGTGGATACAGATCGTTTCATCGTCTCAGAAAAGGGAATGGAGATATCCGAGATTTTTGAGAAATTTGGAGAACGCTATTTTCGGGATTTGGAGACAAACATTTTAAAGAAACTTGCAAAAGAGGGAGGAAAAATCATCTCCTGCGGGGGAGGGGTTATATTAAAAGAAGAAAATAGAAAAATTATGAAAGAGAGTGGGACAGTGGTTCTTTTGACGGCTTGTGCAGATACGATATATGAGCATGTGAAAGATGGAACGGATCGTCCGCTTTTAAATGGCAACATGAATCCTGCTTACATAGAGAAATTGATGGAGGAGAGAAAGCCGTATTACGATTTGGCAAAGGACGTGGAGATTACAACAGACGGGAAAACACCTCTTGAGATTGCGCAGGAAATGATTGAGATCTTGGGAATAAAAGCAAAAGAATTAGAATAGGAGAGAAGAGATGATACAGGATATTGCACCAAAGAAAATGCGAAATGAACACACTCCGACGCCGCCAAAAGAAGACAGCCGGATTATGATTTTTTATCACAATGAGATTTTGTGTCATATTGAGGAGGAGAAAATTAATTATCCGCTGTACCGAGAGTTGAAACAAGAGAGGACAGCGGTGTTTGGCAAAGAGCTGATTTATTTATTTGCCATAGATGACATTACTTATTATCTCTATCAGATCAGCGACGGTTTAACTTTTGGAAATTATGCCTATGAGAAGATGAGAAGAATCCGCACTACCGCTCCAATGGACGAGTTGTTTGCAGGAATGAGTGCCTACCATTTGCATTGCTGGTATAGTGCAAACCGTTACTGTGGACGCTGTGGAAAGGAAGTTGTTCTAGATGAAAAAGAACGGATGCTGCGCTGCCCGGGATGCGGAAATATGATTTTTCCGAGGATTAATCCGGTCGTGATTGTAGGAGTCTATCACGGGGATCAGATTATTTTTACAAAGTATGCGGGGTCGGGTCACAAAAACTATGCAATGATTGCCGGCTTTGTGGAATTCGGAGAGACTCTTGAGGAGACAGTACAAAGAGAGGTCTTTGAGGAAGTTGGGATCCGGATTAAGAACTTACAATATTATAAGAGTCAGCCATGGGGACTTTCTGGAAGTGTGCTGATGGGATTTTTTGCTGAGGCAGATGGAGATTTGACGATTAAAAGGCAGGAAGATGAACTCGCGGAAGCATTCTGGATTAAAAGGGAGGATATTGTACTGGACTGGGAAAATATCAGTCTGACCATCGATATGATGAGAGTTTTTAGAGATAAAGAACTTGTTTAGAGAAGAAAAAAGGTATCACAGCGCCAATTTGGAGTATATTCAAATTGGCGCTGTTGCGTTAGAAAAGGATTATAAACATATTCCCTTGCTTACATAAAACATTTGTATATTATGAAAAAATAGGATAATGTACAAGAAAACCATAAATTAGGGAATAAATAGGAAGGAAATGGGAAAGTATTTTGTGAAAAAAATATAAAGTGTGAGAGAATACTTGACATTTTATAAAAAAGTGATAATATATCTTGCACGGTTAATATATAACCAAGTTAAATATTAGGAGAGGAGTATATGGAGGGAAAAAAGGAAGAAGAATTAAGGGATCAGCTGATTATGACGCAACATAGATTGATCAAAACACATAAAGAGTTGCGTTTTTTTGAGATGGGAAAGAGTGAGATTATCATGTTGGACGTAATTTTAAAAAAGGAGCAGATCGAAAAAAATATGCGGGGCGTTTATGTCTCAGAGATTGCGAGAGGACTCAACGTGTCTGTACCGGCAGTATCTAAGATGTTGAGAAGTCTGGAGGAAAAAGAGTATGTTGAGAGAAAAGTAAATCCAAAAGATCGAAGAAGTACCATTGTATCAGTGACTTTAAAAGGAAAAGAGGCGCATAAAAGAGTATTTCGCGAGATGGATACATTTTTAGAGCGGGTGATAGAACGGTTTGGAGAGGCGAATGCGAAAGAGCTGGTTCATTTGCTAAAACGTTACACAGAGATTATCGGGGAAGAGAGTAGGAGAATGAAAGACAGAATAAAGGAGGGATTCCATGAAACAGATATTTAAATATTTGACGGAACATAAGGGAGCGGTCGCAATCATTATTTTTCTTTTGATTATTCAGGCTTACTGTGACCTGTCGCTTCCCTCTTACACATCAGATATTGTGGACGTGGGAATTGAACAGGGAGGAATTGAACATGAAGCGATGGAGGAGATGAGAGAGGAGACTTTCGATACGCTCTGTCTTTTTATGAGTGATGAAGATGAGAAAACTGTGCGGGAGGCATATGAGTTTGATGAGAAGAAAAATCGCTACATCAGAAAGAGCGATAGAGAAGAAAGCATAGAAAAGCTCGATCCCATTTTTGCACAGCCAATGGCAATGATTGGCGGAATGCAGAGTGCGAAAGAGGAAAATTTTAAGCAATTTCTAGAGGGCGTAAAAGCCGGTGCAATCACAAAAGATACCATTTTACAGATGGAAGAAAAAGCATTGGAGCAGTACGATACGATGAGTGATTCTATTGTCTCACAGATGGCAATTATGTACACAAAATCGGAGTATGAGGCGATGAATTATGATACGGGAAAAATTCAAACTCGTTATCTTATAAAGACCGGAGCTAAGATGCTTGGATTATCCATATTGATGGCAGCAGCAGCTATCTTAGGGGGATTTTTTTCCTCAAAAACCGGAGCAAAAATCGGCATGAATCTAAGGAGTAGGGTTTTTGAAAAAGTAGTGAGTTTTTCGAATCGGGAAATGGATCAGTTTTCCACAGCTTCTCTGATTACGCGGAGTACAAACGATATTCAGCAGGTGCAGATGGTGGCGATTGTTTTGCTCAGAATGGTGCTCTATGCTCCGATTATCGGTATTGGAGGAGTTTTGAAAGTCATTCATACCAAGACTGGAATGGGCTGGATTATCGTTGTGGCAGTCGCAGTAATTTTGTTGATTGTCGGTATTTTGGTGTTCTTTGCTATGCCAAAATTTAAAATCATGCAGAAATTAGTAGACCGTATGAATCTGGTGTCGAGGGAGATTTTAACGGGAATACCGGTGATTCGGGCGTTCAGCAGGGAAAAATTTGAGGAAAAGCGTTTTGATGGCGTGAACCAGGATCTGATGAAAACGCAATTGTTTACAAACCGTGTGATGACATTTATGATGCCTGCCATGATGTTGGTCATGAATGGTATCACAATTATGATTGTCTGGTTTGGGGCAAAAGGAGTGGATCTTGGAAACTTACAAGTCGGTGATATGATTGCATTTATTACTTATACTATGCAGATTGTTATGGCGTTTTTGATGTTGACCATGGTTTCGATTATGCTGCCAAGAGCGGGAGTTGCGGCGGAACGTATTCAGGAAGTCATACTCACAGAGTCGAGTATTCATGACGCCAAAGAAGTGCAGGGAGAGGAAAAAGATTTTGCCGGCATTTTGGAGTTTCACGATGTTGGATTTGCTTATGATGGGGCAGATGAAGAGGCGATTAGCCATATTTCTTTTACGGCAAGACCGGGCGAGACTACGGCGATTATTGGAAGTACCGGTTGTGGAAAGACGACCCTTTTGAATCTGATTCCGCGTTTTTATGATGTGACTGCGGGAAGCATTACGGTCGATGGAATCGACGTTCGCGACATGTCCCAGAAAAAATTGAGAAGCCTAATCGGTTATGTTCCGCAAAAAGGGATATTGTTTTCAGGAACGATCACATCAAACCTTAAATTTGCAGGAGATCAAGTAACAGATGAGATGATGCTAGAGGCAGCGGATATCGCTCAGGCGACAGAATTTATTGAATCCAAAGAGGAGAAGTACGAGAGTCCGATTGCTCAGGGTGGAACCAATGTCTCGGGAGGACAAAAGCAGAGACTCTCAATTGCGCGGGCAATTGCCAAAGATCCAAAAATTTTCCTCTTTGATGACAGCTTTTCTGCACTCGATTATAAGACAGATGTCGCTTTGCGAAAAAGATTGAATGAAAAAGTAAAAGATGCCACTGTTTTGATTGTGGCGCAGAGAATCAGTACGATCCTTCATGCCGATCATATTATCGTATTAGAGGAAGGAAGGATTGCGGGAATGGGAACACATAAAGAGTTGTTAAAAAGTTGTGAGGCCTATTTAGAGATTGCAAAATCGCAGTTGTCAGAGGCAGAGCTGAAAGGGGGAGCACACTAATGGCAGAAAAGAACAGACATGGATCGGGCCCGAGAGGACCGCACGGGGGTGGAATGGCTCCTGTAGAGAAAGCAGAAGACTTTAAGGGGACGATGAGGAAGCTGATTTCCCATATTGGCAGTTATAAATATGCTGTGGCAGCAGTTTTGCTATTTGCAGTTGGAAGTACCGTATTTAATATTATTGGTCCAAAGATTTTGAGTCGGGCGACGACAGAGTTATTTCAGGGACTGATGTCTAAAATACGGGGAAGTGGTGGAATTGATTTTCAAAAGATAGGAAGGATTCTTCTTATATTATTAATTATCTATTGTGTCAGTGCGATATTCTCTTTTATCCAGGGATGGATTATGACCGGGGTCACACAAAAACTTTGTTTTCGCTTTCGAAAAGAAATCTCGGAAAAAATCAATCGGATGCCGATGAAGTATTTTGAGTCAAAGACGGTCGGAGAGGTGCTTTCAAGAATTACAAATGATGTCGATACGTTGGGTCAGAGTTTAAACCAGAGTATTACAATTTTAATCACATCCATCACAACAATTATCGGTGTGTTGATTATGATGCTTACGATCAGTCCTCTGATGACCTTAATTGCATTTGTCATATTACCGTTCTCAGCATTTTTGATCAGCATTGTGGTAAAAAGGTCCCAGAAATACTTTTTTACGCAACAGGAGTATCTTGGCAAAGTGAATGGTCAGGTGGAGGAAGTGTTCAGCGGACAGAATGTCATCAAAGGATTCAACAGGGAAGAGATCGTAAAAGAGGAATTTGGAAAAGATAATGAAGTATTATATCAGTCCGCCTGGAAATCACAATTTTTCTCGGGAATGATGCAGCCAATCATGATGTTTGTGGGAAACCTCGGTTATGTGGCGGTGGCGGTCAGCGGAAGTATGCTTGCGATTAAAGGAACGATAGAAGTGGGAGATATCCAGGCATTTATTCAATATGTGAGAAATTTCACACAGCCAATCATGCAAGTGGCCCAAGTTTCTAATATGCTGCAGTCTATGGCCGCTGCTGCGGAGCGTGTTTTTGAATTTTTAAGTGAAGAGGAAGAAGAACAGTATGTAGAAAATGCGGTTAGAGGAAAAGAGATTACGGGAAAAGTTACTTTTAAAAATGTGGCATTTGGTTATGAGGAGGATAAGGTGATTATCCATAATTTTAACAGCGAAGTGGAACCGGGACAGATGGTTGCGATCGTAGGCCCGACCGGAGCTGGAAAGACCACAATGGTAAAATTGCTAATGCGCTTTTATGATGTAAACAGGGGAGCCATTACCATTGACGGATATGATATCCGGGATTTTAACCGAAGTGAATTGCGTGAAAACTTTGGTATGGTGTTACAAGATACTTGGCTCTTTAAAGGGACCATTATGGAAAATATCCGTTATGGACGTCTGGATGCGACGGACGAAGAAGTCATTGCGGCGGCAAAGGCAGCGCATGCCCATCACTTTATCTCGACCCTTCCGGGCGGTTATCAGATGGAGCTGAATGAGGAGGCGAATAATGTCTCACAGGGACAAAAGCAGCTTTTGACCATTGCAAGGGCAATTCTTGCGGACAATCGGATTTTGATTTTGGATGAGGCGACAAGTTCTGTGGATACGAGAACCGAGGCGAGAATCCAAAAAGCAATGAATAATCTGATGAAAGGACGTACCAGTTTTGTGATTGCTCACAGGTTGTCCACAATCAAAGATGCAGATTTGATTTTAGTGATGAAGGATGGGGATATTATAGAACAGGGAACGCACGAAGAGTTGTTAGAGATGAATGGATTCTATGCGGATTTATATAATTCTCAGTTTGAAAAGGCGCTTGCGTAAACGGTATAGACAGAAGAGGAAAGAAATGGAAAAAAGTATGAAAAATTATTTTTCATACTTTTTTCTTTGCTTTTTTAGAATGAGTGTGGTATTATAATACCTGCTAGTTTAACGATACAGTTTTGCTGTTTAAAATATGCATCTATAGTCTAATGGATAGAACGCTGGACTCCGATTCCAGTAATGTGGGTTCGACTCCCGCTAGATGCATTTGGAGAAAAATACAGGATATTTCAATATATTTCGGGCAACAGAAAAATTCAGGACATAAGAAACAACGAAAGGTTAGGAGGTTTTTATGAGTACTGAGAATCAGAATGAAAATCAAAACAAAAACCAGAGTGGAAATCAAAATGGAAATAAGAGTGGCATGGACATGGCAGGTATTCAGAATTTTCTAAATAAAAATGGAAAATACTTGTTGATGGCTATTGGAGCGATTGCGGTGATTGCGATGATTGTCATTGCGGTGGTTGCCGGAAATGGCGGTGATAAGAAAGAAGATCCGAAGGCGAAAGCGGAGAAAGTATTAAAAAAAGAATATCAGGTCGATAAAGATAAGGATATTACGAAACTGATGAAGAGCTATTATAAATCTTATGCGGCAGGCGATGTGAAAGCTTTGGATAAGATAGCAAAACCAATCTCTGACTTGGAAAAAAGTTATATTGAGATGTTTAGTAAACGGGTAGAGAGTTATAAGGATATCAAATGTTATGTAAAAGAGGGACTAGACAAAGATTCTTATATCGTATCTGTAACGATGAACATGAAATTTCCTGATATTAAGACAAAGGCACCATCTTTAGAGACTTTTTATCTCAAGACAAGCGATGATGGAAAGGTATATATTGACAATCTCTATAGTACCTTTAATTATATTGCTACGCAGGAAAAAAAGGTCGATTCGAGTACTGCGGAATTTATAGAAAACTATGAGAAACAGGATGATTTTATAAAATTAGCAGAAGATATCGAAAAACAGAGCGAGAAAGCGATTAAGTCAGACAAAGAACTCGCAAAGTATATCGATAAATTAAATAATAAAGTGATTCCGAAATGGATGAACAAGTACAAGGAAAAACTTCAAAAAGAAGAGGAAAAGAAGAAAGAAGAAGAGAAGAAGCAGGAAGAGGAACAAAAGAAGAAGGAAGAGAAAAAGAAAAAAGAGGAAGAGGAAAAGAAGAAACAAGAAGAGAAGAAAAAGAAAGAAGAAGAACAAAAGAAGAAAGAGGAGGAAGAAAAAGAGCAGGCGTCTGAGACCGTATATACAACGACAAAAGTAAATATTCGGGCCAAGGCGGACACATCTTCAGATATAGTGGCGACTGTAGAATTTGGAACAGAAATGAAGCGCACGAAGACAAAAGGCGATTGGAGTGTTGTGGAATATAATGGTTCCAAAGGATATGTCAGAAGTGAATACCTCTCAACAGAGGTGCCGCAGGAGAACAAATCAGCGGCGGCGCTGCCGGAGGGAAGTACGATCACATTGAACAGTACGATAAACATCCGGGAATCCATGAATGAAAATTCAGCAAAAGTTGCAGTTGGATATGCCGGTGATGAGGTGAAAGTAGTCATGAGCTATTCAGACGGTTGGACGAAAGTGAATTTTAAAGATAAGATCGGTTACATAAAGACAGAATTATTACAGTAGAGATAAAATGCGGAGACTTTGGTCTCCGCATTTTTGAAAGGATAGGAATGGGACAGGAAATTGTAAGAATCAACAAATTCTTGAGTGAAGCGGGAATATGCTCAAGAAGAGGAGCTGATCGTCTCGTCGAAGAGGGGCGGGTACTAATTGATGGAAAAAATGCGGTGCTAGGTGATCAGGTATTGCCCGGCCAGAAAGTTACTGTAGATGGAAAAGCGATCCACCGCGAAAATGATAAAGTTCTTTTGGCATTTCATAAGCCGAGAGGAATTGTATGTACGGCTGAAAAGAGAGAGAAAAATAATGTGATTGACTATATAAAATATCCAAAACGAATCTATCCAGTGGGAAGGCTGGACAAAGATTCAGAAGGATTGCTTCTTATGACGAACGATGGAAATCTCGGAAATGAAATTTTAAAAGCTAGAAATTATCACGAGAAAGAATACGAGGTGACCGTGAATCGTCCTGTGACGGAAGAATTTTTGCGCAAAATGGCGGAGGGAGTTCCTATTTTGGATACAGTCACCCGCAAATGCGTCGTGGAAAAATTAGAAAAGAGAAAATTCCGGATTATATTAACGCAGGGTTTAAATCGTCAGATTCGCAGAATGTGTGAATATTTGGGTTATCGTGTTATAAGACTGGTTCGAGTTAGGATTATGAATATTGAGCTAAAAGACATTCCAGTTGGAAAATACAGGGAAATTACACACCAGGAATGGGTAGAATTAGAATCAGAGCTTGATCACAGACATACAGCGAAGGAGAACGAAGATGGAGTTTTTGAAAAGAATAGAGGAATTGAGAAAGGAAATTGAACATCACATTGAATGTTACTATAACGAGGACGCTCCAGAGATTACGGACTATGAATATGACCAGCTGATGAATGAGCTGAAACAACTCGAAAAAGAACATCCAGAATTGGTTACACCAGATTCTCCGACACAAAAAGTAGGGGGAATGGCAAAACGGGAAGCGGGAGTGCTTGTAGAACACAATGTGCCGATGTTAAGTCTCCAGGATGTTTTTACAAAAGGGGAAGTGGAAGATTTTGTCACAGAAATGCAAAAGCAGGTGGAACATCCGGAATTCGTGGTGGAGTATAAAATTGACGGCCTGTCTCTTTCTCTGCGCTATGAAAATGGCGAACTTAAATTGGCGGAAACCAGGGGAGATGGCATTCAGTATGGAGAAGATGTAACGGCAAATGCGAGAGTGATCAAGGATGTAAAAAAGAAGTTGAAAGATCGCCCGGAATATCTCGAAGTGCGTGGAGAAGTCTACATGACAGAGGCGGATTTTGAGAGAGTGAATGCGAGACAGGAGCTGCTCGGGAAGAAAATGTTTGCCAATCCAAGGAATTGTGCGGCTGGGACGCTGCGCCAGCTGAACGCTTCTGTGACAAAAGAGAGAGGACTGTCCATGTTTGTATTTAATATTCAAGACAGCAGAGGTGTTTCTTTTGAGACGCACACAGAAGGTTATGAATATTTAAAGAAACAGGGGATCAAGGTTATTGAAGAATATATTGTTTGCAAAACGACGGAGGAGGTCTTAAGCGCAATTGAAAAGATTGAGGAGACTAGAGGAGATCTGCCATATGATATAGATGGCGCTGTGATCAAATTGAATCGTCTCTCTGATCGGGAAAAATTAGGGGCGACTTCCAAAGTGCCGCGTTGGGCAGTGGCTTATAAGTATCCGCCGGAGGAAAAAGAGACGAAACTTTTAGATATTGAACTCTCGGTGGGACGTACCGGAAGGATTACGCCCACAGCAGTTTTTGAACCGGTGCGCCTCTGTGGAACAAGCGTTTCGAGAGCAACCTTACACAATCAGGATTTTATTGATGAGTTGGATATTGGGATTGGAGATACCATTGTAGTCTATAAGTCTGGAGAGATTATTCCAAAAGTGCGAAGGGTTTTGCACGAGAAACGCCCAGAGGGAACGAGACGTTTTCAGATTCCAGAGATTTGTCCTGTCTGCGGGAGCAAGACAGAAAGGGAAAAAGATACAGCGGACACTAAGTGTACTTCCGCATCATGTCCAGCTCAGCTAGAGCGTCATATTATTAATTTTGTTGGAAGAGATGCGATGGATATCAAAGGATTTGGAACGGTCTATGTCGAAGATCTGGTTCGCCTGAAATATATCAAAGACATTGCAGACATTTATGAATTAAAAAAATATAGGGAAGAATTAATTGAACGTGGAATTATCGGAAAAGAAAAAAATACCGATAAATTATTAGATGTGATCGAAAAATCCAAAGAGAATGAGGCATATCAGCTTTTGACGGGATTTGGAATTCCAAATGTTGGAAAAGCGGCGGCAAGAAATATCTTGAGATATTTTAAAAGTGTGGATGCGTTGATGAAAGCCGATATAGAAGAATTGCAGAAAGTGGATGATATCGGAGAAGTCACGGCAGTCTGTATTCGAGAATATTTTGACCGTGAAAGGAATCAGGATATCATCAGGCGCTTGAAGAGCAATGGTGTCAATATGAGCCTAAAAGAAGATCTTCAAATGGATATGCGTTTTGCAGGAAAGACTTTTGTCATTACAGGAACTTTGCCGTCTATGGACAGAAAAGAGGCGGCGGCGCTCATCGATGCCCATGGCGGAAAGGTGACGAACTCTGTATCGAAAAAGACCAGCTACTTACTTGCGGGAGAAAATTCTGGAAGTAAACTGACAAAGGCAAATGAATTGGGGATACAGATACTATCAGAAGAAGAATTAAAAGATATGCTAAAATCAAATACCCAGCAGTAAGCTGATAGGGCAGAAATTTATTATATGCGAAAAAACTGCGGAGTATTTGACCTTGCGGCATTCGCTAAATGTCTGTACAAGCGTGGCCGCTTGGTTCATTGTTTGCGAGAATAAAAATACATTGAGATAGAAAAGAGGAAAAGACATGCCAATTAAGACACAGGGAGATTTACCGGCAAAAGAAATTTTGGAGAATGAAAATATATTTGTGATGGATGAGAACCGTGCCATACACCAGGATATCCGTCCATTACAGGTATGTATTTTGAATTTGATGCCACTAAAAGAAGACACAGAATTGCAGCTTTTGCGGGCGCTTTCTAATACGCCATTGCAGGTAGATATTACATTTTTGCACGTGAAAAGCCATGAGTCACAAAATGTATCGGCAAATCATTTGAATAAGTTCTATACGACGTTTGAACATATCCAACATCAGAAATTTGACGGAATGATCATTACAGGAGCTCCGATCGAACATCTGCCATATGAAGAGGTAGACTACTGGGAAGAACTCTGTGTAATCATGGAGTGGACGAAAAAGAATGTGACGAGTACGTTGCATATCTGTTGGGGAGCACAGGCGGGACTCTATTATCATTTTGGGCTCCATAAAAGACAATTACCGAAAAAACTTTTTGGAGTCTATCCGTTCCATGTACTCAATCGAAAAATACCGTTAGTTCGCGGATTCGATGATGTCTTCTATGCGCCAAATAGCCGTCATACGACGATTTTGACTGAAGATATTGAGAATTGTTCGGCACTGAAAGTGTTAGCAAAATCGGAGGAGGCAGGTGTTTTTTTATGTATCGCAGATGAGGGAAGACAGATTTTTGTTATGGGACATCCGGAATATGACCGCATTACGCTGGATAAAGAGTATCATAGGGATTTAGAAAAAGGACTTCCGATTGAGATGCCGTATCACTATTATCCAGACGATGACCCGACGAAAAGGCCGTTGCTTCAGTGGAGAGCGAACAGCAATAATTTGTACAGCAATTGGCTTAATTATTATGTATATCAGGTAACTCCTTATGAGCTGTAGGAGGCGCATAAATCAAAATGCTTTTTTATTTCCAAATTGGGAATAATCTGTTATAATAGGTTTATATTAGATAGTGGAGGTAGAATTATGGCAGAAGATAGACAGAGTTTTAGTATAAAAGAAAATAAATCCGGAGAAGTGCGTGTTGCAGGAGAAGTGGTTGCCATTATTGCAGGATTAGCGGCAACAGAAGTAGAGGGCGTAAGCTCTATGGCGGGCAATATTACAAACGAGCTG
>JAAVYC010000108.1 GCA_022790905.1 Lachnospiraceae bacterium
AGAAGCAGAACAATTGGATGATAGTATTTTAGCGGCAATTGGTGGCGTACTGGCTCCGATCTTTGCACCGCTTGGATGGGGCAATTGGAAAATGGCAGTCGCAGCGGTAACCGGATTGATTGCAAAAGAGAATGTAGTGGCAACATTTGGTATTCTCTTTGGATTTGCGGAAGTGGCAGAAGACGGAGCAGAAATCTGGGGTGCGCTCGCTGCAACCATGACAGGAGTTGCAGCATATTCCTTCCTCGTATTCAATCTCTTGTGTGCACCTTGCTTTGCGGCGATGGGAGCGATCAAGCGTGAGATGAATAACACCAAATGGTTTTGGTTTGCAATCGGATATCAATGCATTTTAGCATATATTGTATCCCTCTGTGTATATCAGATTGGAACCTTAATCACAACAGGAACTTTTGGAATCGGAACAGCGATTGCATTTTTATTTGTGATCGGATTCATTTACCTGCTTTTCCGTCCTTATAAAGAGAGCGATACATTACAGGTTCGCATAAAAGATACGGCAGGTATAAAATAGTAAAAAATGTGTGATAGGATATCATGGATAAGGAGGCACTTGGGATTGGGAACAGTCATCGTAGGAAGCATTTTGCTTTGTATCGTTGCACTCAGTATTTGGAGTATGGTTCGTGATAAAAAAGACGGAAAATCACTTCAATGCGGATGTAACTGTAAACATTGCAGTGGACATTGTTTAAATGAATCTGGAGGATATGATTATGAGCGTCGTGATCGTGGGCGGCCATGACCGTAGGGTCTGCCAGTATAAAAAAATCTGTAAAGCACATCAGTGCAAGGCAAAGGTCTTTACCAAGAAAGCGGGAAGTCTGGGAAATCAGATCGGGAGGCCGGATGCAATCATTATTTTTACCAATACGGTGTCCCATCAGATGGTAAAATCAGCTGTAACAGAAGCGGAGAGGAAGAATGCAAATATTATTCGCTGCCATACGAGCAGTGGCAGTGCCCTGCATGAAATTTTAGAAAATATTAAAATAAATCAATAAAAATGATTAAATTTAATCATTTTCAAATGAGATATTTTGTGTTAAAATAGGTCACGTAGTAAAAGCTGAGAAAAGGAATAGTAATTGTCTTATATTTTTACAGAGAGCTGCCGGTTGGTGCGAGGCGGCAGAATTGAGACAGTGAACTCGCCTTGGAGCTGCGAACTGAATGCGTTGCGATTGCGACAGTAGGTTTTGCCGGAGGCCCGCCGTTATAAGGGGAAGGCATGATGGTGCCGTAGAGTGCACGCCATAAGGCGTGAAATAGAGTGGTAACGCGAAAGAGTCAATCTTCCGTCTCTACGCCGAGAGGTGATAGAGACGGATTTTTTCTGTGATTAAGAAGTTGTCTTTAATTTTTTATCAAATTCTATCATAGAAAGAACAGGACATACATTTGCGTGTGGCAATTGCTAAGTTAAAAAACAAATCATTTATATTTTTATATGAGACAGGAGGATTTTATTATGAAGAATGCGCAAAAATACGAGAGACAGTATTTTATGCCGCCGGTCTGTGATTATGACTGGGTAAGAAAAGATCATATTGATAAGGCGCCAATCTGGTGTTCTGTGGATTTACGTGATGGAAATCAGGCGTTGATTGAGCCTATGAGTTTAGAGGAAAAACTGGAATTTTTTGAGTTGTTGGTAGAGATTGGTTTCAAAGAGATTGAAGTGGGTTTTCCAGCTGCTTCTGAGACAGAGTACGAGTTCATGAGAGCTCTGATTGAAAAGAATATGATTCCGGAAGATGTGACAGTGCAGGTCTTAACGCAGGCGAGAGAGCATATTATCCGCAAGACATTTGAGGCAGTCAAGGGTGCTCCTCACGCTGTTGTTCATCTGTATAATTCCACATCGGTGGCACAGAGGGAGCAAGTATTTAAAAAGAGTAAAGAAGAGATTTTGCAGATTGCCGTGGATGGAGCGGAGCTTTTAAAAAGCCTTGCAGACGAGACGGATGGCAATTTTTCTTTTCAGTACAGTCCTGAAAGTTTTCCGGGAACAGAGGTGGATTATGCGGTAGATGTCTGCAATGCGGTGTTGGATGTCTGGAAGCCAGATGCTTCGAATAAGGTAATTATTAATATTCCTTCTACTGTGGAAAATGCCATGCCTCATGTTTTTGCGACACAGGTGGAATATATAGATAAAAGTCTGAAATATCGTGACGGTGTAATTTTATGTCTCCATCCGCACAATGACAGAGGATGTGGCGTTGGCGCTGCGGAGCTTGGAATTTTGGCAGGAGCAGAGCGAATTGAGGGAACCCTTTTTGGCAATGGAGAGCGCACCGGAAATGTGGATATCGTGACGCTTGCTATGAACATGTTCTCACATGGGGTGGATCCGGAACTGGATTTTTCCAATATGACAAAGATCCGTGAGACTTATGAGAGATTGACGCGTATGCAGGTAAATCCACGGCAGCCTTATGCGGGAGATCTGGTGTTTACGGCGTTTTCCGGTTCTCATCAGGATGCGATTGCAAAAGGAATGGCATGTATTAAAGACAAAGAACATGACAAATGGAACGTGCCATATTTGCCAATTGACCCGATGGATGTGGGGCGCACTTACGATGCCGATGTCATCCGTATCAACAGTCAGTCGGGAAAAGGCGGCGTCAACTATATTCTAAAACAAAACTTTGGAATTTCTTTACCGGAAAAGATGAGAGAAGAGGTCGGCTATGCCGTAAAACATGTCTCCGACGAAGAACACAAGGAACTCTCACCGCAGTGGATTTATGAAATTTTTGAGAATAATTATATCAACAATACGCCTTATTTTCATATTTCTGAGACTCACTTTACACAGGTGGATGGAATCATGGCAGAAGCGGTTGTCAACTGTGGAGATAAGATGTCGACTGTGGCGGCTAATGGAAACGGACGTCTAGATGCCATCAGCAATGTCTTAAAGCAGTATTTTGGAATCAGCTATGAGCTCTCAGTCTATGAGGAGCATGCGATGTCGCACGGCTCTTCCTCGAAAGCGATGGCATATGTGGGAATTACCTGCGAGGGAACACTCTATTGGGGTGCCGGTATGGACGAAGATATTATCAAGGCTTCTATTCACGCGTTGACGGTTGCTGTGAATAAGTTGCCGCAGGTGAAGTCGGATGAAAAACGAATCGACGATCGGCTAGTTTCTATGATGAATTATTTGCAGACGAATTATCAGACTGTGACCTTGGAGGGGATGGCAGAGCAGTTCCACCTTTCCACACCATATATTTCAAAATATATCAAGGAAAAATCGGGAAAAACGTTTGGAGAACAAGTCATCAATATTCGCATGAAACGGGCAAAGACGCTTTTGAAAAACGGAAATATGACGGTGGAAAATATCTCCCATGCGGTGGGTTACCCAAATGTGGAGAATTTTAGCAGACAGTTCAAGAAGAATTTTGAAATGACACCAGTACAGTACAGAAATCAGAATCAGGGACGATAAAAAGTCAGATTTATCCGAGATAGAACATAAAAAATAGGACTGAAAAGCGGGATTGAAAATAGGCAGAAATCATGTTAAAATAAAAAACCATAGTTCAGATATATAAAGGGAGGATGAAGTTGAGTAAGAAAAAGAACTATGAAATGGATATGTGAAATGGACCGATTTTAAGTAAGATACTGTTATTTGCAATCCCGCTCATGTGTTCAAGTATGTTACAGATGTTGTTCAGTGCCGCAGACATTGTGGTGGTCGGAAGGTTTGCGGGAGACAATTCTTTAGCAGCGGTAGGTTCAAATGCCTTTTTGATTGGTTTTGTGACCAATCTTTTTTTGAGCCTGTCCATAGGAGCGAATGTGTTAGTAGCGCGTTTTTATGGGGCAAAGAGGGAAAAAGAGGTGATCGCAGCGGGAATGGTGCGTTTAAAAATGATTGCGGCTCCTTATGCGCTCTGCGGAATGATGGACGTTATGGTTGGAGCGCTGCGGGGGATAGGGTATTCGATTATGCAGATGCTCGTTTCACTGTTTGGGGTCTGTGGATTGCGGATGTTCTGGATTGCCACAGTTTTTCAGATGCCGGAGTATCACTCGGCGAGAGTAATCTATCTGTCCTATCCGATTACTTGGTTGATTACATTTGTGATCCAAATTTTTTGTTTTGTCTGGGCAAAACGAAGAGTTGTGATAAATAATACAAAAAAGTAGTTTTATTTCACTTTTCATCTATTCTGAAATATACTATAATAGAAAAAAGATGACTTGGCGCGTAAGAATAAAAGCGCTGGGTTGATTCTGGGGTGAATTTAAACAGGAGGTGCGGGATGAGAGAGAAGTACGAAAGAATATCTTTATCTGTTGAGGCTCAAAAGTATGAAATAGGCGAGGGATTGGAAGATGGTTTTGAACCGTGGTCCAATGTCGTGACGGACGGATGGATCGTGACAGACAAACTTGTAAAGATAGAAAAAGATGGGCGTATTCTTTGCCCTTATATTAAAAACAGACGTGGAATAGTGTTTATTCGTGAAAATGATTATATTATCTATGAGGAGAATGGGGAACGCCACTGCTGTGGAGGAGATAAGTTTAAACTTCGTTTTAAAAAGCCGCAAGAATAATGTCTGGGAATCGATGGAAAAAACATGGATCATCAAATAAAAAAGAGGAATGTTCGTTCGTTAACATTCCTTTTTCTATGAAATGATAAGATACCGATGGGAGGGACTTATGGAAGCACGGGAGATATTAAAAAAAGTAAAGTGCGGCGAGATCAGCATAGAGGAAGCAGAACAGTTCTTTCGCAAAGAGCCATTTGAAGAGCTTGGATATGCGAAGCTTGATACACATAGAAAACTGCGTTCCGGTTTTGCGGAAGTAATCTATTGTAGTGGAAAAAAAGAGGAACATTTGCTTTCTATTTTTCAAAAGTTATATGAAGAAGAAGGAGAAGTGTTTGGAACTAGGGCGAGTGAAGAGCAGTATCGCTTGATTCAGTCCAAACTTCCGCAAGTAGAATATGACCCGGTTTCCCATATCATAAAAATTGAGAAGAAGGATAAGAGACATATCGGCAAGATTGCCGTTTGCACAGCGGGTACGGCGGATATTTCTGTCGCGGAGGAGGCGGCTCAGACGGCAGAATATTTTGGAAGCTATGTGGAACGAATCTATGATATAGGTGTCAGTGGGATTCACAGAATGTTGTCAAAATTGGATGTGATTCAGAGTGCCAATTGCATTGTCGCTGTTGCCGGAATGGAAGGAGCACTGGCAAGTGTGTTAGGAGGTCTTGTGGACAAGCCAGTGATTGCAGTGCCGACTTCTATTGGCTATGGCGCTAGCTTTGGAGGCATTGCGGCGCTGCTCACAATGATTAATTCCTGTGCAAATGGAATAGCGGTCGTCAATATTGATAATGGTTATGGTGCCGGTTATATGGCGACACAGATTAACAGGTTGGGGGTAAAAGATGAATAAAAAATTGTATTTAGAATGCACATCCGGTATCAGCGGCGATATGTTTGTGGCGGCGATGCTGGATTTAGGAGCCAATTCCAAAAAGCTGCAAGAGGCATTGCAGAGTCTTTCGGTGCAGGGATTTCGTACAGAGATTACAAGAGTGAAAAAATCGGGTTTGGATGCCTGCGATTTTCATATTATTTTAGATAAAGAACATGAAAATCATGACCATGATATGGAATA
>JAAVYC010000109.1 GCA_022790905.1 Lachnospiraceae bacterium
CGCATGGATATAACCGACATAAGAGCGTGTAAATGCACGTCCCGCATAATAGGAGGCGCGAAGCATATAGGTTTCCGCTTTTTTATCCTCATGGCGAACTGCCCTGTCAAAATTTTCAAAGATAAGCGACACCGCTTTTTTTGCATCTTTTCGGGTCTGTCTTGTCGTAGAACGTCCGATATATGCCTCTATCGCATGGGTCAGCGCATCCAATCCTGTCGTTGCGGCAATCTCCACGGGAAGCGTGTGAATCGTCTCTGGATCCAACACTGCATACCCAGGAATCAGTGGAAAATCATTGATGGCAAATTTATGTCTGGTCTCTGTGTCAACGAGAACTGCCGCCAATGTCGTCTCACTTCCCGTTCCCGCCGTAGTCGGAATTGCAATAAAAAGCGGCAATCTGTGATGCACTTTTAAGATACCCGCCATTTTTTTCAATGACTTTTTAGGACGCACCACGCAGACTCCCACAGCCTTTGCCAAATCCATCGGAGATCCTCCGCCATATGCGATGAGACCATCACAGTTTTGTTCACGGTAATATTCCGCTGCTTCTTTTGCCAGATCTGTTGTCGGATTAGAAAAGGCTTTATCATAAAATGCGAACGCTACCTTCCTGCTTTTTAAGATCTGCTGCAGTCGCTCCGTTGCCCCAAGCTTAGACAAATTGCTGTCCGTAATGACCAATGGCTTTTTTATATGATTTTTCTTTAAAATATACGGGATATCTTCCATATGATTTAAGATCTCCGGATTTCGATAGGGAAGGAATGGAAGCGCAATCCGAAGCGCCATCTGAAAACAGCGGCAGTATGCTTTTTTTACGAGATTCATAACAGTTTCTCCTTTTCCTCAAAATATTGTTTTAAATTTTTTAAAATAATTTCCATTGCGTGATAAAAAGTATCCCTTTGTTCCTCTGAAAGTCCTTTGCCGCCGCTAAGCACCGCCTCTTCCATGCGAAGCTTGATCTGTGCAACTGTCTCTTTTCCCTGCTCCGTCAAAAAGTGCAGGGTACGGTAAGAACGCTTATTTGAAGGCGGAGTTGCCGCAACCAACCCCTGCTCTGATAATTGTGACAGAGAACGGGAAATTGCCGCCTTATCTTCTCTGCAATATTCTGTAAGCTGCGCCGCTGTCAGACCTTCTTCGTAAATCCCCAGGTAATAAAGACACATCACGTGGTTTGCCCGCAAACCAAAAGCTTTCATTTCCATATCTTTTATTTTTTGCAGACACCGATTCAACTCAAGAATGGAGAGCGCAAAGGTCTCAAAACGATTCTTCATAAACACCTCCTGTATCAGAACAAAAGCGCGCGTAACTGCACATCCTATTTTTCTTGTATAGGAATTTCCTATTAAAAAAGATGTTGATAAATCAACAACAGAAATTATAAATTCTAATCGTTGATCTGTCAACATCTTCTCAAACATTTAAAAATCTATTCTGTTTAAATGTTTATCTCTGACTCTCACATCGGTTTTTTCACCACAGGAATCCATACTTCATACTGCGCATTTTGCGGATCGGGACTTAAATAGACCTCGACATCCGGAGCCTCTCCATACTCGTATCCCGAAGTCGGCAACCATTCTGTTACAACGCGCCGTTCTAATTCCTGAATGGACCGGTTTGTTCCTTCTCCGGAAAAGATTGCCCAAGTCGCCGCAGGTACAACATATTCTTCAAGATCTTCCTTTTCTTGCGAAGTAGATACCGCAATATAATACTTCCACGGTTCCGTATCATTGCAAGTGCTGACGCCGAGCACTCCCATCGGCTGTGTATCCATCATACCAGCCAGTCTCTGTAAAGTTCCATTTGTGGCTATCTCCTCCCATTTCTGAGGAATAACGGCAAAATTTTTTTCAATATCTCTGTGCAGTGGTACGGACACTCCGACAATACGAAAGGCTTCTTTTGTTTCGATTCGATAATTCATTTCTTCCACTCCCTTGACTGTAATTTTAAATGTAATAGGCGGAAAGGATTTTACTGGTACTCCCTCATTTTTTACCGCAGATGGAGCGATCCCATGGACAGACTGAAATGCCCTGTTAAACGCAGTAGGAGAATTGTATCCATATTTCCCTGCCACATCAATAACTTTTGCATCCTTTTCCTGCAAATCCACGGCTGCAAGCGACATTTTTCTCCTTCGGATATATTCAGACAAAGGGATGCCCGCCATATAAGTGAACATTCTCTGAAAATGATAAGAAGAACAGCCAGCAATTCGCCCAAGCTGTCCATAATCCATCTCATCTGTTAAATGTTCCTCCATATAGTTTATCGCATCGTTTAATCTCTCAATCCATTCCATGATATAAAATCCTCCTGATGGTTATCACTATATCTCACCATCCTATTTTTTTCCTCTCAATTTCTGCACAAAAAAGAGAGTGTCTTTGTCATCCGCTGTCTTATTATTAAATTTTCTATACAGAAGTAACTAACTCGCGCACAAACTGATTTTTCGGATAACACCTGATATGTTCCGGTGTATCCAACTGCGCAATCCCTCCTTCGTCCATAACCAATACCCTCGTGCCAAGTCTCAATGCCTCTTTGATATCATGTGTGATAAAAATAACCGTCACATTCAATTTTTTTTGAATATGAAGTATTTCTCCCTGCAAGGTCTTTCTCGTAATCTCATCCACCGCGCCAAACGGCTCGTCCATCAATAAGATTTCCGGATTAGAGGCAAGCGCTCTAGCAATCCCCACACGCTGACACTGCCCACCTGACAATTCATCTGGATATCTCTTTGCATAGGACATATCCAAGCCCACTTTTTCCAAGAGTTCCCCAACTTTCCTTTTTGCAGTCGGCCGATCCCACTGCCCGGATAAATCTGGTACATACGTAATATTTTTTTCCACGGTCATGTGCGGAAACAACCCGATACTTTGAATTACATAACCAATCTTACGGCGAAGAGAAATCTGATCCACACCAGAAATATCCTTCCCTTCTACATAGATATTCCCCTCATCTGGAACATTCAAACCATTAATCATCTTTAACGCTGTCGTCTTTCCGCAGCCAGAACGCCCAATGACTGTCAAAAATTCTCCTTTAGGGATATCCAGACTAAAATCTTTTAGTACCGTCTGTTCTCCATATTTTTTTACCACATGTTTAAATCGAATCAACGCATCCATCATGGATTATTCCTCCGCCAGACCTTTTTTCACCAAGAACTTATGTGCCACATCTGCCTCATCCTGTCCGTCTACTTCCACCGCATAATTCAATGTTGCCATTTCTTTGTCTGTAAGCAAACCTTCCATTAACATTAGCGCATCTTCTAAACCTTTATATTTTTCCAGTGCATCTTCACGGACTACCGTGGCACAAAAATAATTCACTTGCAGATTTTTATCATCCTCTAATACGACATAATCGTCTAGAGAAAGCTGTGCATCCGTCGTAAATCCATTCGTTACATCAATCTCCCCATTTTGCATCGCCTGATATTTCAATGCAATATCAATATCTGTTACTTTTTTGAAATGATACCCATACTCATCACAGAGTACCTTGAAGCCATCTTCACGCTCAATATAATCCGGATTTCCTCCAAAAACCAGCTTGTCCGAGACTTTACTCAGATCAGAACAAGTCTTTAGATCATACTGTTTTGCAACTTCTTTGCGCACAGCGATGGCAAATGTATTGTTAAATCCATACTGACCTTTCCATGTCATTTCGAATTGATCGCTGTACTCTTTTTGCAGCTGCTCGAACATCTCTTTGTCATCCACCCCGGCCGGATCGTGTTTTAACACCATGGTATATCCGCTGGATGTATATTCCGGATAGAGGTCAAATTCTCCCTTTTCCATAGCTGGCTGAATATTATTGGTTCCACCCTGAATTCCTTTTGTGATCTCTACTTTATAATCGGTATTTTTCTCGATCAGTTCTCCTAACATTTCACCTAAAATATACTGTTCTACCATCGGTTTTGTGGCAATTTTAATCGTCTCTTTCGACGTTGCTTTTTCCGCACTTTTTTCGTCCTCTTCCGTCTTTTTGTTTCCACCACATGCCGTCAATGTCAGCATCATAATTATAAGTACTCCTGTTATCAATCTTTTGTTTCTCATCTCAATGCATCCTCCTTTTTCTTTTGAAATATGTCTCTAGACATCCCAACAACAGATCACAGATAATCGCCATTGCCGCAAT
Source organism: Lachnospiraceae bacterium (assembly GCA_022790905.1). GTDB lineage: Bacteria > Bacillota > Clostridia > Lachnospirales > Lachnospiraceae > Maccoyibacter. The sequence goes on from JAAVYC010000109.1 coordinate 4,204, forward strand.
CAGAATACTGCCCGCAAATGTCAATGCTTTATTATAGAGAGAAATTCCTCTATAAACAGCAACTCCAAGTCCTCCCGCACCGATAAAAGCCGCTATACTTCCCACCGAAACGGTCATAACTACCATACTTCGAAGACCTGCTATAATGACCGACATCGCCAAGGGCAATTTTATTTTATATAATATCTGAAACCAGGTACTTCCC
>JAAVYC010000110.1 GCA_022790905.1 Lachnospiraceae bacterium
AAACATACACAGACAAAAAAATTGAAAATCCAAGTAGAACAACGACTGAATCTACTATTCCCAATCTAAGTTCTGATGATCCTCTTTCCGATCATATAAATAACACTGAAATACATATGAGTCCGGAAGAAAAATCCAAGTGGAACCAAATAGAACATAAGGTGGATAAAGAAACCGGAAAAGGTTTATCCACGAATGATTTCACTGATGAACATTTGAATAAATTAAACAATATTGACAATGGCGCAGAAACGAATGCTATTGATTCTATTTATGTAAATAACCAAGCGCTAATCCCGCATGAAAAGAGAATTGATCTTTCCATTCCAACGAAAGTAAGCGATTTAAGAAACGATCAAATATCAAATGCCTCTAATATTACATCTGTTGATGATTTTTCTCTCTCTGCTATGCAGAATAATCCTAATATCGTCGGAACTTTAGCCAATAAAATTGATTCAATTCGAGAAAATTATGTTAAAAAAAAGGATCCTATTCATATACATGATCATGATAACAACGAAGAACTCGAAACATTGATAAAATCAAACATTACTTTTAACGATAACGATTTCTTTAGCGCAGGAAATGATTGTTGCGCTTATGGAAACGGAATTTTCATTGTAATGACTTCTGATAATAAAGTATGCCGTTCTACTGACAATGGAATAAACTGGACTTTTATGGAACACACTTTTTTAAATGATTTTGGAAATCATCTTAAAAACTTAAAAATCATCTTTTCTAAAAAGTTGGACAAGTTTGTATGTTATAAAAGTAATTCCGATTGTATCTTTATTTCCGAAACTGGAGAAAACTGGGAAAAGATCCATATGTCAGAATTATGCGGAGATACTGAGCGTGTCTATAGTATCTGTATTGGTGCATCCGATCTGTTGGTTTTAGTCTGTATCAATTACTTTCACCCTGATAAAGCGCATGTTTATGTTACATCCGATCTTATTAATTACAAACAAAAAATTGAATTTTCTCTAAATGATAATGATGCTAACCCGATTAATATGAGTGATTTCATCTTCCACTCCAAAATAAAATTTAACAAAAATTTGAAAAAATATGTGTTTACATTTTCGGGAGATTTATCAGATAATCCAAAATTTATCTGGTATTCTTCTGATTTACAAAATTGGCAGCTTTCTAAATATGGCAATTCATTCCTGAATATTGAGCATGCGCAAGAATTTGAATGTGCAAAAGATTATATTTTTGCATGCGGAACCTCCGAATGTTACTATTCTAAAAATGGAGAAAACTGGGAAACAATGACATCCCTTCCTATGACAGGTACTCCTCATATAAAATATGATGGAAATGGAAAAGTGGCTTTGTTTTATCAGTCATCAACACCCCAAAACTTTACTGACGAAACCGAAACCTCTTTTACATGTTATCCATTATATATTTATATCACAAATATCAATTCTTCCACGTTCCCGAATGATTGGACTAAAATCGCTGAAATAACACATCCATCTCCTACCGCAAGGTTTGTTGCTACGAATAGTTTTGACAGATTTCTATTTGGAATGGACTATTTAGATACTGCCCAAAATTCAACCTCAAACATCTATTATGTAAAAACAGATCATGTGGTATCTTATAAGATGTCCGAAATCTCAGATGCTTTTGATTATGTTTTGGGGAAGACAACGAACCGGAATTCTTCTGACGATATCGTAACATTCACAAGTAACGACCAGGTCTCCCCAAGCGAATGGACCGATGTTCCGGTATTGGCAAGCGATGAAAAACATAGTTCTATTTTCAATAAAATTTCAACAATGTTTAAGAATGTCCGTTATCTATATAAAATGATTGGAACAACGGATATATCTTCTATTGGTAACGGTACAATAACGGAAGCTGTTAGCGCATTAAATACGAATTTAACAAAAATTAACCAATCTTTGAAATACAATCAGGTTACAGGAACTTTTGAAAAAAATATTAATAATTTTAGGCTTTATATTTCTTTAATAGGAGTTCACAATATAATTTCTGGCTACATCCAATTATCCAGCCCAATCACTTTAACCGCCTTTTCAGAAACCGGTATAAGCTTTTCTCAAAACACAGCTATTCCATATATATCAACATTAAAAACAAATAATATTCTGATTTATGACAATATTTCAAACGGTCATTGTGCGATTAAGTTGTTTGCGACTAATGGAAAAATTACTGCCATTCATTTTAAAAATTTAGGAAATACAACCGTTACCATTCCGGCCGCTTATTTTAGGATATTCGGAAGTTTCAACTAGAAAAAATACCAAGTTTTTTCTATCTACTTACCGATGGCGATATCTTGTCATATTTATACAAAAATTTGAGTAGTTTATAAGTTCGCATGATTTAAGACCGCTGCCATATTCTAGATAGAAAGATACTTTTTTAAGTGCAGTGCAGCCACTTCCAGGATCATCATACCTATCCGGAATCAACAAACAATGACCTTCTGTAATTGATATCATCACAATACCATACAGAAGGTCATTACTCTTTCTTTTAGCGATAGAATCAAATTTTCACAGACTCGGATTCTAAAAATTGCAAACTGATTCTATTATTTTACAACTCTCTCCACCACCCCCTCCCCTGTCAGCTCATACACCTTTTCACAGACTTCCGCAATATATTTGCGATCATGTGATACACTGATAATCACTCCCCGATAATCTCTAAGAAGTTCTCGGATGACTGGATTGGACAGCGGCGAAAAATTGCGGCTTGGCTCATCCAATAAAAGAACATCACAGCCAGATGTATCGAGGTACAGCAGCATAACCTTCGCCCTCTGCCCACCTGACAGTTCTTTTATCGGATGTGTCATTTCCTCTGCCGTAAAACGCATACTACCCAGATAAGTGCGTATTTTCGAAATACTTTCTTTACTTCCGTCCGATAAAAATTCTATCGCCGTCTGCTCCATATCCAAAAATTCTTCATAATTTTGCGGCATATAAGCCGCTTTAAGATCGGTTCTTTGCAGCAGTTCTTTTGCCAAAAGACGCATAAGGGTCGTCTTACCACAGCCGTTTTTTCCCACAATACAGATATGCTCTGGTCCCTGTACAAAGAGCTTTACATTGCGCGAAAGAACTAAAGAGGTCGATCCGTCTCCGTCTCCCGGAATGCAGAGCTCTCTCAATGTAAAATCTAACACAACTTTTCCATTTGGGATAAACGCTTCATTTCCAAATTTTGTAAACATCGCCTCCTCATATTCCGGCCGCTGTGTCATTTGCTCGAACTCTTTTTTAAAGCGCGCTTCATAGGCTTTTACCCGATGCATACTTTTTTTCAAAAGTTTTGCACCGTGCGGATCTCCCCTGCTGATCACATTCTGTTGATGTTCTACTTTTTGCTGGATCTGACGGAATTTTTCCTGCTGTTTCTGGTACTCTCTGCGCTCATTTTTCGCAATCTGCTCCTGTTTTTCAAATTGCAGACCTCTTGTCGTAATGTAATCCCGATAACTCATGGAAACTACGCTGCAGCGCGGCTCTGTTTTGTGTCTCAACTGTTCGATATGGATCAACATATTTGCAGTGCGTTCTAAAAGTGTCTCATCGTGGGAAATATAAAGCACCGGAATCCTGCTTTCCCGAATAAAATTCTCCATCCAAGTCAGTGTTTCAATATCCAGATCATTAGACGGCTCATCGAAAAGAAAGATCGTGGGTTCCTCGATCAGCACACGTATCAGCTGAACCTTGATTTTTTCGCCGCCTGAGAGCACACGAAGCGGTTCGTCTGAATAGAGACGCTCCGCCGGAAAGCCGACTTTTTTGCATAACATGGTAACCTCACCGGGATTTTTATCATAAAAGCCGTCTGCTTGTGTGAGATACTCATAAATCGTACTTTCTTGCTGATCTCTAGGCAGTTCCTGAGGAAGATATCCAAATCGCTCTCCTGTGTGCAAAATCTCCCCCTCATATTCTGCATATTCATCCACCAGATCCGGATTATAAATAAGCTTTAGCAGCGTACTTTTTCCATTTCCTTCCTCGCCAATGAGCGCACATTTATCTCCCTGATGAATGTTCAAATTAAAATCTTTTAATAGGACACGATAGTCCTTTTTATGTCGTATCGTTAAATGTCTGATTTGTAACATATGATTCCCTCCCTGTTTCCTCAACTTGCAGACGACGTATGATCTCGTCTGTTGAAATCTATTTTGCTCTTTATGAAAACACGAGGGACATTAGAATTTTGTGCAAAAAAAGCCAGAGGGTATCATCCCTCCAGCCTGCATCTATGCAGGAAAATGATGCTATAACAAAACAAAAGTACACAGGTAACGAGCATTGCACTACTTTCATGCAATCGCTCTATCCTAACGTCTCAACTTGTGCCTTCTATTTTGTTAATTCATCATCTTCCCACCGCCTTTCATCATTTTTCCATTTCATTCTTTGATTTCCACCAAAGCTTCTCCATTGTAATAAAATTATATTCTATTGTCAAGCCCTATTTTCATTACTCAGACCGTTTCCATTACATACATCAACACACAACTCTGTTTTCATTAACCAACATTCCATGAAATGGCTCCACGTCAAATAATTTTGCAAAGAGATCACATTTACACAGGAACAGATAATAGATATTCTTCCCATATCCATTTAGAGATTCAAAATTCGCCTGCCCCTTCGCAAGGATTACATCTGCAGAATCGAGAACTTCTTTTTGCTCCTCTGTCAATTTTGAAATTACGACTCCTTGTATAGAACTATTATTTGTAATAATTGGAACTTCCTCGGTAAGCCCTACCATCTCCGCATCTTCTATCGTGGCATCGTTTAGAGCTTCCTCTCCGCGAACCATAACCGTAATATGTAATTCTGGGTAATATTTTTTCAATTGACGAATCAGCAGTTTATCCAACACAATCTCTCCACAGTTATCCAACACATAGAGCATATTAGAACCGTTTTCTAAATCCTTTTTTAAATGCTTATATTCTTCTTCATCAATTTGATCTTTTTCATCGTCAAAAAATTCCATAAACTTTTCTTTCGTAACATTTTTGACTGCTGAAAAATCAATATAGTTCCCAATTCTCGCAAAGCGAATCGCCTCTTTTAAGGGATCTTCATTTTCACAGATCTTTTGTTCCAATTCTCCCTCTAGCTGAAGCAAAAGCTGGTTAAATTCCTGTTTCATCTCAGCGATCTTATCGTCTTTTCCAAAATATTTCTCTCTGATTTTCGTGATATCAGCTGTTAGCCACGGCGCATTTTTTTCCGACCCGCTATTTCCGATTAAAAGCATAACTTCTTTCATAAAAGCTGTCTTTTTCTCTTCATCTTTCGTATGCCCAATCAATCTCTCCTGTTGATCTATCAAACAACTCATACACTTTGAAAATAGTATCATAATGGTTCCTCCTCCCAAATTATACACCACACGTTTTTGCTTTCGTTTGATGCTTATTGCCCCAAATACCATTCTATCATCTATCCAGCTTTTATCTGCCAAATTCACCAAATTAACATTTTTGCAACCGTTCCATAATACGGCTCATTCTCTCATCTGCCACGTGATATACCTTTTGCAAAGGCCACGGCAATCCCAGAATATATTCTCGGTCATTTTTGTTAAGACTTTCCAATTCTTTTAAAAACAGCGCTTCATCCTGGTAACGCTTTTTTCCAAAGTCACAGGGATAGTATTTCCTTTTTGGATTTTCTACTTTCTCTACCACCCGCCGAAAATGCACAGAACCATATTTTCCATATTCTCTGACATAGGACACTTTTTCGATCACAGGCTCTTCCAATGGCTTTTCCAACAAAATAATTCCCCGTTCCACATAATGGCGCCAAACCACTTTTTTTGCCTGTTCTAACGATATTGGATAGTCCACTCTTTTCACAATCTGTTCCACTGTATAGCCCAGATCTGCCAGATGTCTGATGGCCCCGCCATTTGCCACATCACTCACAAAATCCGACAACGCCCGATGAAAATATTTATTCTCCATTTAAAAAATCCATAACATCAATCGTATTGATCAAAAGATCTGCGCCGTAAACATCAAACATTTGCACGGGAGGCTTACCCTGGTTCCACGGCTGCATAGATTTACTTTTTTGTGCCTGCATTGCCGCCGCTTTTTTTCCTTCTGCACTCTGTCTTAATTTATGCGCTAGGGCTTTTCGATCCAGCATCTCTTCATACTGTTCTCTTTGTTCCTCTCTTTGCTGCGCCCGCCTTTCCCAGAAAGTCTTTTCCTCTTCCTGCAGCGCCGGACTTCCTCCGCCAAAACTCAGTCCGTAAGATTCCTCTTCCGTTGCCCCGAAGTGTAAAATCACATAGTTTTGGCTGTGAAACGGATCTTTATAGGAAAAATTGGAACGAATCGCAGATAACACCTGCTTTTCATATTCCGGATCATTTTTCATCGCCTCAAATCCTTCGTCCGTGATCTCAATCCTCCAGTACCAGCCAGATTGGGATGGATCTAGAGGAATCCCGGAAATCTGATCGTGAATATACTGCTTATATTGCTCTAATGTCATATTTTCTACTGATACAGCGCCCGCTATTGATACCGCAGATGTATGACCGCTCTCTTCATTTTTCTCTGCTATTTTATCCGCAAATGAAAAAACCGGTTGCTGCTGATTTGCGATCTTATAACTCTTCGCAAAATTGTGATACGCTTTTGTCATGGAATCAACATAAATTGTATTACTCATAGACTTCCTTTTCCTATTCTACTTTCGTCTCAAAAGTGATATATTTCGGCTCTCCTTCATCCACATCACTTTCTGATCTCTGACGGATCACAGTTCCTTTCGTAACTCCTTCAGGAACCAAAAATACAAAAGGATTCACCTTATTACTTCCAATTTGTGTATCAAAACTCGTCAAACCGTTCTGCATCGGATAAAGTACATCATCCACCCGCAGATACCACTCATTATCTGAGAAAGATATCGTGTTTGATGCACCGTTAAAAGCCTCTAGTTTTACAACATAAAGCATATATCCTTTCGGTGCAGTCAAGATTCTGTAATCCCCTTCAAACGTGTCCATTATCTCCGTTGACTGATACTCAAAAGTAAGCGCTGGAGCGTATTGTTTATTCCAATCATCATTGGACATCTCTATTCCTTCCAGTTTTCCGTCATAGATCGCATCCTCTTTAGAAAGTGCTATCGTTTTTTTCTCATCCTCCGAATCCTCACTGTTACTTTCCGAATTTCCATTGTCAGCTACAGGCTCCTTCTGATCATTTTTCAAAATTACCTGATTTCCCGATGAGCCGCAAGCCGTAATCCCCAAAACCACCATACACATCAATACAAGAATTTTCTTTTTCACTTTTGTAACCCCTCCTGATCCCTTAATTTGTTTCATTTTACCACTCTACTCTAGAGAAAGCAAACCATCTTTTTATTGACTTTTTATTTGCAGGCTCATTATACTATAGATACGCTAATCATTTAAATTTGTCATTCATGTTTATAAGGAGGATATTATGATCCAAATAGATCAGGAAAAATGTATCGGCTGCGGCAAATGTGCAAGTGACTGTTTCCCAAGAGACATCGTAATCACAGATCAAAAGGCCGTTCCAAAAAGCAAAAATTGTATTGAATGCGGACATTGTATCGCTGTCTGCCCGACGAATGCGGTAACGCTTCTCAATTACGATATGGAAGAAGTTTCGGACTGCCGAGCGGAAGACTCGTACATCGACCCGGCCGTATATCTGAATCATCTAAAGTCTAGAAGAAGTATTCGGCAATTCCAAAAAACTCCCGTCACAAAAGAACAGATCCATATGATTTTAGAGGCAGGACGCTTTTCCCCTACGGGCAGCAACGCACAAAATGTCTCCTACTTTATCTCACAAAAAGGACTCGATGATTTCAAAAGTAACATTTTTGACGAGCTAAAGGTCATCAGTGAGGAAGCGATACGTACTGGAAACATTGTCTCTAGCTACGTCTATCAATGGCCAAAAATGCACGAAGAATTTAAAAAAGACGGTGTAGACCGCCTGTTTTTTGGAGCGAACACCGTCATCGTGATCTCATCCGCTTCCCCACAATCTGCCTGCCTTGCTGCAGCTCATATGGAGACTATGATCTACAGTTTAGGACTTGGCATGTTATACAGCGGATTTTCTACAAGAGCAATCAATCACTCCCCAGAACTGCAGACGTACATAAATCTCAAAGATGGATATCAGGTATATGCCGTCTTAGTCATCGGACACCCTGACGTGGAATACCTTAGAACAGTTCCGAGAAAGAGCGCTGATGTCACCTGGGATTAAACATTGTTTTTAATATTTGCGAATGCTGTCCTCCTCTTCATCCGTCGTCTTCTCAATCTTTTTGATTTGCAGATAATAACCGACAGTTTCCTTTATTTTGACGTATACGCGATCTCCTACCTTTGCGCCTTTGATGGCTCTTCCGATCGGGGACTCGATACTGATATAATTCTTTAGGGAATTGCCGCGCACACTGGTGACCAATTTATAGACTTCCGTTTCGTCATCC
>JAAVYC010000111.1 GCA_022790905.1 Lachnospiraceae bacterium
AGTCACCTCCACCGGCCGTTAGCCGGCATCCTGCCCTGTGAAGCCCGGACTTTCCTCACCTGCGGTCTTTCGACACTTGCAGCCGCGATCATCCGCCCTACTTATTTTGTCATTTTTATAAAAAATACACGTTTTTTTGCATTTACACATCCAGACAGCTTCCGCCGATAAATTCCCTCAAAATAGAATTTTTAGGGATATCCTCCGTCGGCACTGGAAGAAAGTAATCCAAGAATTTTAAAAGTCTCTTTGCCTCTAAATATTCCGGACAATCCTTTCTGATATAGCAAAGCTGCGGCTGTGCATAGGCCTTTAACACCGAGAGTTCATAGATCAAAGCGGAATTAAACATCGCATCTGCTTCTTCCTGAAATGGGAAAATATGTTTTTCTTCCCCTCTCCTAACCGAAGGCCACATCGCAATGGTTTCTTGCGCATTGGTGCCGCGTGTTCTCGAATCTCGGACAATCCTGCGAAGCAGTCTCGCATCTGTCGTCGGAAGATGGTTGTGCTCGTCAATATTGAGCTGTGTCAAAGCACTGATATAAATTTTAAATTTACTCTCTTTTGGAAGGGAATACGATAGCTTGTCGTTTAATCCGTGAATCCCTTCAATGACGAGAATATCATCTGCACCAAGCTGCAAAAAGTTTCCTTTGTATTCCCTTTTTCCCGCCTTAAAATTAAAGGTTGGAATCTCAACGCGCTCCCCCTTAAACAGTCTCGTCATATCCTGATTAAACTGTTCAATATCCAATGCCTCTAGACACTCAAAATCATAGTCACCATTTTCATCCCGCGGAGTCTTATCGCGGTCCACATAATAGTTATCCAATCCAATCGGATGCGGTTTCAACCCTTGAGCCATCAATTGTGTGGAGAGACGATAGGAAAACGTCGTCTTTCCTGAGGAAGAAGGTCCCGCAATCATAACAAATTTTTTATCTTTTTTATCTGCGATCTCTTCTGCTAACTGCCCAATTTTTTTCTCCATCAGCGCTTCTTGAACCATAATCATTTCCTGGATTTTTCCGCTGGCGATGGCGTCATTCAGGGCACCTACAGTGTCGATATTGAGCATCTCTCCCCATTTTTCAGACTCCTGAAGTGTCTGATACAATTTATAAGAAGGATGAAATTCTGCCACAACTTTTGTATTCTCATTTGGAAACAAGAGCATAATGCCCTCGTCAAAGGCAATCAAATCAAAATATTTTAAATATCCGGTAGACGGAACCATATAGCCATAAAAATAGTCAATATAACCATCCAGGTCATAGACATTGACTCTCGAACTGATACGGTACCCGAACAGTCTTTCCTTATTATGCATTCCCCGCTTTGCAAACAGTTCAATCGCTTCATCTGTCTTAAGGCTCTTCTTTTCAATGATCAGATCCTCATCCACGAGACGCATCATCTCAATCTTTATCGGGAGCACCATCTCACTGACTGGTCTCTCATTTCCTTTCAGTGTACAGTAATATCCCTGTCCTAGAGAATGCCGCATCCGTACACTCACTCCCTCGCTTCCATAGAGGGAATCTACCGCCTTTTGCAAAAGCAGCGATACGCATCTGCGGTAAGTCTTTCTTCCAATCTCCTGCTTTGCTGTTAGAAATTCCAATTTGCCATCTCTTTTTGGACTCTTGTGTAGCTCCTGCAATTTCTCATTGAAAAGAGCTAAGAGAATATCATCCTCAAATTGCTCCTGATAATCCTTTGCAATCTCTTGATATGTAGTCCCAAACGGATATTCCCTGACCTTACCTGCCACTTCAATCTTTACCATTTTTTCCATAAAAATCCCACCTTTTTATATAATCTGGAATGGGAATGTCAGAGGCTGTATCTCCACTTCTAACTCCGGCGCTTCCCTCTTTAAATACTGCTCCATATAAGATATAAAAATATGCTCTACACCATAGTGTCCCGCATCGATCACTGCCATCCCCTGCGCCACCGCATCGATTCCCTCGTGATGGTCAATATCTCCAGTCACTAAAACATCCACTCCCGCTTCCAGTGCTTTTCCTATCACACTCTTACCGGACCCTGGCGAGACTGCTGCTGTAGATACTCTCTTTTCCAGCTTTCCAAATACCTTGGCATTTTCTAGCGCAAACGCCTCCTTTACGGTCTCACAAAATGTGCCAAGAGACAATTCTTTTTCCAGTTTTCCATACCTTCCAATGCCCTCCACTCCATCTTTCGACTCAAAAGTTGGCTCCAATACTGACATTTCCCGCAATCCTAGATACTGTGCTGCTAAATCTGCCATTCCCTTTACATCGAAATTGGTGTGCATCGCGTAATAGGCGATATCCTCTCGTATGAGACGCATCACTCTTTTTCCTATAAAATCCTGCGATGTAACTTTTTTCATTCCCTTAAAAATCATTGGATGATGTGTCAGCAACATATCGGCTTTTGCTGCGATTGCTTCGTCAATCGCCCGATCTTCTGCGTCCAAAGCAATATAGATTTTCTTGACTTCCTTGTCTTCTCTTCCGACTAAAAGTCCCACATTATCCCAATCACAGGCATATTCTACCGGAGACTGACACTCCAACAGTTCCATGACTTTTTTGCAATCCATACTCTCTCCTGTTCTATCTCTCCGTTTTTTCCACTGCCTCTTTTGTCAGATCTGCTTTTCTCTCTATCTGAGCGATCCTCTTTTTAACACCCGGATTTTCCGGAAGAGCGGACAGCTCCTTTAACAAATTCTGATACAATTCTCCCTGCTTTTTCAAAAATTCTTTTAAGATCGGATGCTTGCCGTCTAATAGATATGCTCCATAGAGGTATTCTATGTCTTTTGCATCTTCATACAGATTTTTCTGTCTCACTTTTTCGGAAAAATACATGGAAATACGCATCATAGGATAATATTTGCCATCCTCCTCGACCATATCTTCCTCTAAAATTTTCCATCCATCACCGATCAGATTTCGGCGAAGCTGTTCTTGTTCCGACTGGGGCTGTAGAATAATCTCCTTTGCACCCTCAAAAACCAATCTGCTCTGGCTCAAAATCCGATACATCAACCCGCCGCCCATTCCGGCGAGAACAAATACATCTGCTTCCCCAGATCTGATATTTTTTGCCCCATCAGAAAGTCTTATTTCTATGTAATCGCTCAGACCATATCTTTCAATATGCTCTTTTGCACGAAACAGTGGACCCTCTTTGATATCGGCTGCAATCGCCTTCTTGATTCTTCCATTTTGTATCAGATAGATTGGAATATAGCCGTGATCCGTTCCAATATCTGCAAGGACCCCTTCCTGCGTAATCAGATCTGCAACTGCCTGTAAACGTCTCGATAATTGTATCATTTTATTCCAAATAATCCTTTAACTTTCTACTTCTGCTCGGATGGCGAAGTTTTCTTAGAGCTTTCGCCTCAATCTGACGGATTCGCTCCCGTGTGACGTTGAACTCTTTTCCAACTTCCTCTAAAGTTCTCGCCCTTCCGTCTTCTAATCCAAACCGAAGCGTCAAAACCTTCTGTTCCCGTTCCGTCAGCGTTCCCAACACTTCCTCTAACTGCTCTTTTAAAAGCGTAAACGCTGCGGCGTCTGCCGGAACCGGCACATTATCGTCCTGTATGAAATCGCCCAAATGACTGTCTTCCTCTTCCCCGATCGGAGTCTCTAAAGATACCGGTTCCTGAGAGATCTTTAAAATCTCACGGACACGATCCACCGGCATGTCCATCTCTTCCGCAATCTCTTCCGGTGTCGGTTCACGCCCTAATTCCTGTAAGAGCTGCCTTGAGACACGGATTAATTTATTGATTGTCTCAACCATGTGAACCGGAATACGAATCGTACGCGCCTGATCCGCAATCGCCCTTGTGATCGCCTGGCGAATCCACCATGTAGCATACGTAGAAAATTTATATCCTTTGCGGTAATCGAATTTCTCTACCGCTTTAATCAGTCCGAGATTTCCTTCCTGTATCAGGTCTAAAAACAACATACCTCTGCCGACATAACGTTTTGCAATCGATACGACAAGACGAAGATTTGCCTCTGCAAGGCGCTTTTTCGCTTCCTGATCTCCTAACTCCATTCTCTTTGCCAGCTCGATTTCTTCTTCCGCACTCAAAAGCGGCACTTTACCGATCTCTTTTAAATACATGCGAACCGGATCTTCAATGGAGACTCCATCCGGCACGGACAGATCGATCTTTTCAACCTCGACTTCTTCCTCTTCCTCTAAAATAATGTCGTCATCTACCACATCGTCATCATCTGTAATACGAAGGACATCGATATTGCTCGTTTCTAGAAAATCCAGAATTTTTTCAAATTTTTCGGCATCAAGTTCCATATCCTGGAAAAAATCATTGATCTCCTGATACTCCAGAATATTTTTCTTTTTCTTTGCAAGCGCTAAAAGTTCCTCTAGCTTTGCTGCAAATTTTTCTTCTTTTCCGTTTTTTTCTACGTTTTCGGTTTTTTCTGCCATTTTAATATCCTCTCTCGTCTTTATTCTGCTCCTTATCGATAGAAATATGCACTGTTTTCAACGACTCCAGCCGCTTTTTATCTTCTATGATCTTTTGCAATCCCGCCATATCTGTTGGTTCTACAGTCTTCGTCCGATGTGCAATGCTGTTTTGCTTGATGCGCAATATCGTCTCTTTTATCGCTTTTTGTCTGTCGAATTCTGTCTCTACGTCCTCAATCTTTGCATTGAACAGCGCAGCAATCTCTTTTTGTTCCTCTTCTTCAAAAAAATTGACGATTTTCGCCGGATTGACGCTCCCATCCTGGCGATACTGTTCAAAGAGAATCTTTGCCACTTTCCTGTAAAGATCTTCTGTAAAATCCTCTGGCCCAATCAGACCATCGATCTGCGCAAATAACTCTATCTTCTCAATCAGCCATGTCAACAACAGTTTTTGTGACTGTCTCATGCCATCTTCTTTTTTTGTTTTCTCTCTTTTGGGGATTCGCTTTAACTCATCTCTCGCTACAAGTCCCGCCTGTGTTCCAAAATAAAGAACTAACTTTCTCAGATTCTCAAAACCCATATGATATTTTTCTGCAATCGCCTCAATGTAATTATCCCTCTCCAACTCTCCATCAAACTGCAAAATCTTTTTTGCCACTTCATTTCCAAATGCAGTCTTGCCCGCAGGATCTTTTAAATCATACTCTTCTGAGAGCAAACGTATCTCAAATAAAAAGCTGTTTTCTGCCTGCTGAATCCTCTCCTCATATGCTTTGGCTCCAAGTGCTTTGATAAATTCATCCGGGTCCTTATAAGGGCTCATATTGACAACTTTTGCCGCAATTCCGGCCTCTTTTAAAATTGGAATCGCACGTTTGGCCGCCCGTACTCCTGCCCCATCGCTGTCAAACGTCAGGTATACTTCCTTGGTATACCGCTTTAACAGATTGGCATGTCCCGGTGTAAACGCCGTTCCAAGCGCCGCAACAGCATTGTCAAATCCTGCCTGATGTAAAGCGATTACATCCATGTACCCCTCACAGAGCAGAATCTGTCTCATTTTAGTTGTCCTTGCAAGATGTAATCCGTATAAGCTCCTGCTCTTATCAAAAATCATAGTCTCCGGGGAATTCAAATACTTTGGCTCTCCTTCGCCCATCACACGGCCTCCAAAACCAATGACTTTCCCACGGGCGTCCATAATCGGGAACAT
>JAAVYC010000006.1 GCA_022790905.1 Lachnospiraceae bacterium
AGGAAGTAGCAAGAAATATTGCGGAGTTCTGCGGCTTTTCACAGGCTATGACCTATTCTTTTGAGAGTCCGAAAGTATTTGATAAATTGCTGATTTCAAAAGACAGTTCGCTTCGCAAAACGGTTGTCATTACGAATCCTCTGGGAGAGGATTTTAGCATTATGCGTACCGTTTCGCTGAATGGAATGCTGACATCTCTTGCGACAAATTATAACCGGAGAAATCAAGATGTTCGGCTCTATGAACTGGGAAATATATATCTTCCAAAACAGACGCCAGTGACAGAACTTCCGGAGGAGAGAATGCAGTTTACACTTGGCATGTATGGAAAAGGTGATTTCTATACGATGAAAGGAGTCATAGAAGAATTTTTTGACAAAGTTGGAATGCGTGGAAAATGTGAATATGACCCTCAGGTGAAAGAACCATTTTTGCATCCGGGACGTCAAGCAAAAATTATCTATGATGGAAAAATTGTCGGCTATCTGGGAGAGATACATCCGATTGTAGCGGGAAATTATGCGATCAAAGAGCGTGTCTATGTAGCGGTATTAGATATGCCATGTATCGTAGAATATGCGACATTTGACCGCAAATATGAGGGAATTGCAAAATTCCCAGCCGTGACAAGGGATCTCTCAATGGTTGTTCCAAAAGAAGTCTTAGCGGGTGATATCGAAAGAGTATTTGAAGAAAAGGGCGGCGCATATTTAGAGAGTTATCGGCTTTTTGATGTCTATGAGGGTGCGCAGATCAGGAAAGGATTTAAGTCACTTGCGTATACGTTGAATTTCCGTGCAAAAGATAAGACATTAGAGGATGCGGATATTCAAAACGGTATGAATAAAGTGTTGAAAAAATTAGAAGAAATGGGAATTGAACTTCGCAAATAGGGGGATTATGGACGTAAAAGATTTTTATTTTGATCTTCCGCAGGAACTGATTGCACAAGATCCGTTAGAAGACCGCTCTAGTTCAAAATTGTTAGT
Source organism: Lachnospiraceae bacterium (assembly GCA_022790905.1). Taxonomy (GTDB): domain Bacteria; phylum Bacillota; class Clostridia; order Lachnospirales; family Lachnospiraceae; genus Maccoyibacter. Next base: position 990 of record JAAVYC010000006.1, read on the forward strand.
GTTGGATAAAAAAACAGGAAAAGTAGAACACCGCGTTTTTAAAGACATTGTCTCGTATTTTAATTCGGGGGACTGCCTGGTCTTGAATAATACAAAAGTGATTCCGGCAAGACTCTTTGGAGTGAAAGAGGGGACGGAAGCTCATATTGAGATTCTGCTTTTAAAACGCAGGGAAGACGATGTCTGGGAGACGCTCGTAAAACCGGGGAAGAAGGCAAGGCCGGGAACAAAACTTATCTTTGGAGATGGGATTTTAACCGGAAAAGTGCTGGATGTGGTGGAAGAGGGAAATCGGTTGATTCAATTTTCCTATGAGGGAATTTTTGAGGAAATTTTAGATATACTCGGACAGATGCCGCTTCCGCCTTATATTACACATCAGCTAAAAGATAAAAACCGCTATCAGACTGTCTATGCAAAATATGATGGTTCCGCAGCTGCTCCGACTGCGGGACTGCATTTTACACCGGAATTATTAGAACGGATACGAGAAAAAGGAGTTCGGATTGCAGAAGTTACTCTGCATGTCGGCCTTGGCACATTTCGTCCTGTGAAAGTGGAAAATGTTCTAGATCATCATATGCACTCGGAATTCTATAGGATTGACGAGGAGGCAGCGGCGCAGATCAATGAGACAAAACAAAACGGAAGACGTGTGATCTGTGTGGGGACGACGAGCTGCCGGACGCTTGAATCTGCAGTGAAAGAGGATGGAACAATAGAGGCTTCTAGCGGGTGGACAGATATTTTTATTTATCCGGGATATCAGTTTAAGATATTGGACACGTTGATTACGAATTTCCATCTTCCGGAGTCGACACTGTTAATGTTGGTTTCTGCCCTGGCTGGAAGAGAGCACGTTCTTGCCGCGTATCAAGAGGCTGTGGAAAAGAATTATCGCTTTTTCAGTTTTGGGGATGCAATGCTTGTGGTATGAGTAAAAATGGATAAAAAATACACCGGCTAAAATTAGCCGGTGTATGATCATATATAATTAGTCAATTTTTCCGATTTCATACTTTTCAAAGACTGCCTCAAAATGTTCTTTTTCCAATTTGGTAAGATTCATAAGTGGAAGCCGTACGCTTCCTCCATTCATGCCTCGGACATCCATGGCACATTTGACACCAGGCACTGCCAAATTCCCTGCGGTTTTTGTGGAAATAGTCTGAAGTTTACTGCTAAGGGCACCGGCTTCTTTGATCTGTCCGTTTTTCACCAAATCGTACAAACGGGTACAGAATTCAGGCAAATAGCATGCCGTGGACAGAACACCGCTGTCGCAGCCCTCTAACATGCCAGTATAAAAATTGCCAATGTTCCCCGCGATAATCTCAAAATCCGTTCCTTGCATTGCCTGTAGATAATCTCGGTTTGGAGCAGGCGAAGAATTTTTAAGAGCGACAATATTTTCGTGTTCTGAGAGTAAAACTGCGAGTGCCGGTGAGATCGAGACTCCTCCAGCGAATTTCGGTGCATTGTACAGCACGATTGGGATCGGGCTCTGTTCTGCCACAGAAAAGAAAAATTTCATCAGAGCAGTATCTGTCATCTGTTTTGCAAAATAGTGAGGAGGAAGAATAAACGCATAATTCAAACCGCAAGCGGCCACTTTTTTGATAAAGTGAATGGTTTTTTCCACAGATTCACGGCCACAGCCTCCAACAATGATTTTTTCTTCAGAGGCTTCACTGACAACTACTTTTAGCACTTCTAAAGCTTCATCTTCTGTCAATCCCATGAACTCTCCATTGCTTCCAAGAGGCATATATCCAGTCAGGTTCGTTTTGTTATAAGTACGAATATTTTCAGCGATTTTTTCGGGACAGATTTTCATTTTGTCATCAAAAACCGTAACAATTGGTGAAAATACACCTTTAAAATGTTTTTCTTTTTTCGTAATTTTCATCATAATAGCCTCCTTTATTCTAAAAATTAATTTTATGACTTTGAGTTGTATATACAATATAATACAAATTTCAGTAAATGTAAATAGTTTATTTTAGACATTGACAGAAAGTATTTCATGAGATATAATCAAAAAACATCAAGTTTATAGTTCTTATAGATTTGTGATATCCCAATCACAATTTTCTTATCAAATTTAGTTCAAATAATTTTTCCAAAAAGTAAAATTGAATATGGGAGGTATACGATATGCGTACACTTTTAGAGGAACATGGCGGAGCACTTGCTACAGCAGCCGTTATTATTATCATTATTGCTGCGATTGTGGCTCTTGGCGCAACAGGCCATTTGGAGGCATTGTTTACAGGACTCTTGGAAGCATTTAGCGAGAAAGCGCGCAATGCAGCTGGATTTTAAACAGGATTGCTGATCGTTTTAATTTTAAGAGAGGAGATGTGAATGGAAACGGAAAAATTCATATTATCGGACATGCAATATGGACC
>JAAVYC010000112.1 GCA_022790905.1 Lachnospiraceae bacterium
TGCAAAAATTGATATTCCACATAAATCTTCCCTGCTACCAATTTTGCTGTGGTTTCTTGTTTTTCATTGTCTACAATAATAGCTGTATCTTCTGCCTCTGCCAATTGAAAATATTCTTTCAAATCAGCTTTTTCTTTCGATGGAATGTACCTCTCTATCACCGCTTTTCCTGCCAACATCAACACAACGACGACAACTAAAAGCAGTACTGCAAGAATTGGCGATGTCTTTTTCTTCATTTGTTTCCTCCCTTTACTGATATACGAACGTTCTTTATATTGTACCATATCATTTTCAGAATGCAAAGATTTTCACAATTATAAAAGGGGAACATCTTTTTTCGACATTCCCCTTTTTGCAGACATATCAGAATCTTATTATTGATTCGTTATTTTATCAAAATGTATCTCCTGTAACACCCCCTCTTTGAAAATGTAATCCCGCATATAGTCAGATTCCTCATTGACGGTTATCGTCTGCATCACATTTTCCGGATTGCTAACCTGTCCCTCAATCCAGATTCCGACTCCGCAGTCTTCTAATGTCTGAAGTTCCATAAACAACTTCCATTTTTCTTTTTCTGGCATCATTTCATTCCTCATTTCTCCCGATCCCAAAAGGATTTTCTCATTCGTGATATACTACAGACAATATTTTATCTGTATAAAAAATGTTGAAACCTGCTCTGACGTTTCGGGCTACATTTATTTTCTTATCTTTTTTATCCCAATATCACCATATCCCTGCGTCATCTGCCGGTTTCAACCATTATAAATTGTTCTGTCTCACCTCTTTTCTTCGTCCAAATGCGACGTTTCTTAGAGATTTCCTTTCTGACAAATACAATATAAATTCTTAAATTTAATTTTTTATCATTTTATATTGTTGGAAAATAATTCGATAAACAGGTTAAATGCCTGTCTTTAGATGTACATGCTTTGAACTCATGATAGAACCATGAACAGCATTGATTTACTTGTCACTTCATTCGAGTCTGCCTACTTTAAGAATTTTCAAGAAAGGTATCTCATATCCTTTATATCACAGAGTCTTTTAAATGGCAACCTGTTTTCCTATTATTTTCAAAATTTTAAGACTATAAAATCTCTTTTCCTTAAAATTACATTTACATATTGAAAAGATTTGATTATAATAATAATGTCAATTACATTAGCTAAGTTTCTTATAAAGGAAGTGATTATATGAAAATAGAGAAAGTAAATGATAACCAGATTCGTTGTACTTTAACGAAGGAGGATCTCAATGATCGCCAATTAAAATTAAGTGAGTTAGCATATGGAACAGAAAAAGCAAAAATTCTTTTTCGGGACATGATGCAACAGGCTGCTTATGAATTTGGTTTTGAGGCAGAAGACATTCCTTTGATGATCGAAGCAATTCCACTATCTGCTGATACGATTATCTTAATCATAACCAAAGTAGAATATCCTGAAGAAATCGATACTCGCTTTTCTAAATTTTCAGAAGGAGATGAAAGTGATTTTGATTCTTACCAACAGGATGGCACCAATGCTCCAGCGGAGAGCGCTGACGATATTTTAGGACTTTATAAAAAAATCCAAGAAGAACGTCAAAAAGCTGAAAAGGAACTGAAAAAGGTATCTGATTTTGTCCCTTTAGAGGCATCTGTTTCTTCTAAAAATAGTGCAACGAAAAAAGAACATCCAAAAGAACCTGTGGATGTTCTGACAGATATTACAAAATTATTTGTATTTCAAAATTTAGATGACGTTACTAAATTGGCTCATGTGTTAAATGGTTTCTACTACGAGCAGAATGATTTATATAAAAATCTGACAACAAAAAAATTCTATCTGGTTATTCATAAGGGGAGTCATACCCCGGAAGACTTTAATAAAGTCTGTAATATTCTTTCCGAATACGCATATCAGGAACGCTATTCGGACGCCGTAGGAGCATATTTTGAGGAACATTTTGAACCAATTGTATCTTCTAATGCACTCTCTGTTTTGGCAAATCTATAATTTCAGAAAAAATGGATGTCCCAAAAGTCACAAAACGACTTAAGGGACATTCTCTTTTGATCCTCGCTTAACCCTGCTGTTCTAAAAAATTATTGATATCCTCTACCAATCCATCCGGATCTACTCCGTGAACCATTGCTGCTTCTTCGATACTCTCCATCTGAGCAGAAGGGCATCCAAGACAATGCATGCCGATTCCTAAAAGAAGCGGCGCAATATTTTCATCAATCTGAAGTAATTCTCCTATCATTGTTGACTTTGTAATTTTTGCCATCTGTCACACCTCCTATTTCTATCCCTGTCTTTGACAGTTTCCTTCTGTAGTATAATACCATTTTATTCTTTTTTCAATGCATTTTCTGTTTGAAGTTTTATACTTGTGTTTCCCTAACTTTTATAATAGAATATGACTAGTTATAAAAATAAATTTTCTGCGAAGATAAAATTCTATGAAACAGAAGGAGGAACATAAAATGGGAGAAATAGGCTCTTTATTTGTAATTACAGATGCCTGTATCGCTTGCGGCACTTGTGAAAGTGTCTGTCCAGTAGGCGCTATTTCTGCAGCAGGTGATAAATATGAGATTGATGATTCTACCTGTCTTGCATGCGGTACTTGTGTTGTTACTTGTCCGGTAGAAGCCATTGAAGGTAAATAAATTTTACCTTTTTATATTTCATATTTGAAGTATTTTACACTTGTATTTCACTAATTTTTGTAATAAAATGTGACTAAGCGTAGAGAATTCTGCGACAATGAATTTAATCAAACAAGGAGGAAAGAAAAATGGCATATGTAATTACAGATGCTTGTGTGAGCTGCGGTACTTGCGAAGGCGCCTGTCCAGTAGGTGCTATTTCTGCAGGTGATGGTAAATATGAAATCGATGCTTCCACATGTGTAAGTTGTGGTACTTGTGAAGGTGCCTGCCCTACCGGTGCTATCGAGCCTGAATGATCGTTTGTACACACGTACATATTAAATAAAACCGTCACGATTGTGACGGTTTTATTTTTACAAGACGAAAAACCTCCTGGCTTTTCATTTTTGAATCAGATCGTTTTCGGCTGCAATGATTTATCTTTTTTGGATTTTTGAAAGAGTTTTCTGGATTTATAATGCTGACGAATCGCCTCATCCAACTTCCGATAATGTTCCTCTGCCATCTCTTCCTGTTCCCGCATCAGATAATTCATTTCCTTTAAAACTTTTTCTCCTACATGCTCTCCCACAGAGATTCCCAATGCCTGATTATTCTCTTCAATTGCTTTTTTCACAATATCTGTCATGAGATTTTGGAATTGCTCCATCTTCTCCTCTGCTCTTGCCTGTACGATTTGACTCTGTGTCACCAAACTTTGCACTTTCTCTTCCTGATCTTGGGCTACAGGAGCTTTTTCTTTCGGTACAATATGGATTTTTTGTTTAGCACTTTCTTCCTTTTCCTCTGATTCTACAAAAGGCTTGTCCTCCTGTAATAACATTTTTATTGCTTTTAGTTGATATCCTTTTTCTTTTAAGGCTTTTATCTTCCGAAATTGCTCAATATTTTCTTCCGTATAATACCGGTGTCCCAATTCATTCCTTGGAACTTTCAAATCCAGTTCTTCTTCCCAGTAACGTAATACATGAGATTCCACGTCAATCATTTGTGCGGCATCTGAAATTATGTAACGTACTTTTTCCAACTATTTTACCTCCTATGCAGTCTCTGATTTTATTATAACAAAGCCCGGAATCTTTACAAGAATTTTTCATCGAGCGGAAATGACAGAAAAAAACAGATATCACCAAAATGCCGGCAATATCTGCATCATTCATTCTTTTTATCTCTTTTCCATATTGGCAAATTTTGTGTATTGTGGCAACCATACCAGATTTACGGTTCCAATTGGACCGTTTCTCTGTTTTGCGATATTGATCTCCGCAATACCCTTCATATCACTGTCTTTGTTATAATAGTCATCACGATAGATAAACATGACAACATCGGCATCCTGCTCAATCGCACCGGACTCACGCAAATCTGAGAGCATGGGACGATGTTCCGGTCTCTGTTCCACAGCACGACTCAACTGAGAAAGTGCGATGACAGGAACATTCAATTCTCTTGCTAAAGATTTCAGAGAGCGGGAAATATCAGAGATCTCTTGTTGCCTTGAATCTGTATTTCTGCCAGAACCTGACATCAACTGCAAATAATCAATGATAATCAATTTCAGATCGTGTTCCAATTTATATTTTCTACATTTACTCCTAAGCTCCGATATAGAAATACTCGGTGTATCATCAATAATTAATTTGGATTTTCCGATTATACCGGCTCCCTCAATCAACTTTTCCCAATCGGAATCCGCCAAATTTCCAGATCGCAAAAGCTGCGCATCTACATGAGATTCCAACGCAAAAAGACGATTCACCAACTGTTCTCTTGACATCTCCAGACTAAATATTGCAGTACATTCATCTTCATGAAAGGCCACATATTGTGCAATATTTAGGACAAACGCCGTCTTTCCCATAGATGGTCTTGCCGCTACTAAGATTAAATCTGAAGGTTGAAGTCCAGATGTTTTATAATCTAAATCTATAAACCCTGTCGGGATTCCCGTCACATTTCCTTTGATCTTAGCCGCCTTTTCTATTCTCTCAAGGGCATCTAGCACAATTTTCTTGATTGGAACATAATCTCCGCCACCCTGGCTTTGCAACAAATCAAAGATGTTCTTCTCTGTATCTGCGAGAATGTCTTCCACGGGCTCTGTCTGAGCGTATGCTGCATTCTCGATGCCCTCTGTCGTTCGGATTAAATTTCTAAGTAAAGATTTTTCTTTTACAATATTTGCATAATGCCTGACGTTTGCTGATGTCGGCACAGACGCTACTAAATCTGCCACGTACTCAAGGCTGCTAATTTCCGGAGGAACACTCTTTTCTTTCAGACGATTTTGCAATGTCACCAAGTCTACCGGTTTTCCGTCATTAAATAAATCCAGCATTGCCTCAAATAAAACGCCATATTGCTTGTGATAAAAATCTTCTTCCGTTAAAATTTCCGAAGCTGCCATAATTGCCTCGCGATCCATGATCATAGATCCGACCACTGATTGCTCTGCCTCTAAACTATTCGGCATAACTCTCTTTATTATGGTTTCTTCCATCAGAAATCTCCTCTTTTACTCTTCCACCACTCTCACTCGGAGTGTTCCTGTCACTTTTGGATGAAGTTTAATCGGCACATCTTGATAACCAAGAGATTTAATTGGCTCTTCTAACTGCATTTTCTTTTTGTCAAGTGCTAATCCTATCTGGGCTTTCGCTGCAGCAGCAATCTCTTTTGTGGAAACAGAACCGAACATTTTTCCCTCTTCTCCAGTCTTAATCTTCACTTCTACGACTTTATCCTCTAAATCTTTTGCAAGTGCTTGCGCTTTTTCCAAATTTTCCTGTGCTATTTTATCTGCATGTTGGTTTTGTAATTTCAAATCATTCAGATTCTTTGGTGTCGCTTCTACACCGAGCTTTTTCGGAAGAATCATATTACGGGCATAGCCTGCGCTGACTTCCACAATTTCCCCCTTTTTTCCCAATGACTTTACATCTTCTAATAAAATAATCTTCATTATTCAATATCTCCTTCTTTTAACATTTCTTCCAACGTATCTTGTATCATCCATTTTGCCTTTTCTATGGAACAGTCTGTAAGCTGCGCACCCGCTACATTCAGATGACCTCCGCCTCCTAAACGCTCCATAATCAATTGCACATTAATCTCATCAATGGAACGAGAACTAATATATATTTTTCCCTGATAAGGAGTCAACACAAAAGAGGCCTTGATTCCAACGATATTGAGTAATTCGTTCGCTGCCTGAGCACCCACAATAGTTGGACTCTTAATGTTATCTGCCGGACAGACAGAAATTGCAAAGTGGTCATAATAAACTTCCGCATGACGCACCACTTCTGCCCTGGCTTTATACGCATCCATATCATCCCTCAACAATTTTCGCACACGGGTAACTTCGGCGCCACAACGTCTTAAATAAGCAGCTGCTTCAAATGTACGCACTCCCGTATTCGACATAAAATTATTCGTGTCAATTAAAATTCCCGCATAGATAGCGTCTGCCTCTCTCGGCTCTAACTTGATCTTTTCCGTAAAATACTGTAAAACCTCTGCAATCATCTCACAGGTAGAAGAGGCATACGGCTCAATATAAGATAAAGTAGGACTTTCAACCACATCGCTTGTCTGTCTATGATGGTCAAATACAACAATTGTTTTTGTCTTTTTAAGTAGCTCCGGACATTCTGTGTAATTTGGTCTATTCGTATCTACTACCATTACAAGCGATTTATTGTTTACTTTGTAAAGTGCTGTCTCACTATTAATACACAAATCGTTAGGATAACCATTCTCTTCTGTAAAACAATCTCTAATTGGACGAAGTGACGTTGTCACTTCATCGAGCACGATATATGCCGTCTTATCGAGAACTCTCGCTGCACAGCAAATTCCAATTGCCGCACCAAAAGAGTCTACATCGGCAATTCTATGACCCATAATAAAAATCTGCTCTTTGCTCTCGATCAATTCTCTTAAAGCTTCTGCTTTTACTCTTGCCTTTACCCTTGTATTCTTCTCTACTTTTTGAGATTTTCCTCCGTAATAGGTAATTTGTTCCCGTTCTTTGATGACAACCTGGTCACCGCCGCGTCCCAATGCCAAATCAATAGCGGCTCTTGCATATTCATAATTTTGATTATAAGTACCGGAATTATAACCGATTCCAATACTGAGAGTCGCCGCCATCTCATTTCCGACTTTTATGGTTTTGACTTCCTCAATCAAACTAAATTTATCCTTTTCCAATTCCTCCAAATATTTATGTTTAAATACAACAAAATACTTGTCTTTTTCGATTTTTCGCACAAGCGCATCAACATTGGAAAAATATCTGTTCACTTTTCGTTCAATCAACGCTTCTAATAGAGAACGCTTTACATCCTCAACACTGTCTAAGACTTCATCATAATTATCAATATAGACCAAAGAGGCTACTAATCTCTGCTCTTCATTTTCTTTGATATACTTTTTGAGATCTGTCTCATCGAATAGATATAGAACATTCAAATAATCCTTATTCTTGTCCAGAGAGACGATCCCATTTTCTGGCAATATTGTGTCAAAATACATTTTTTTCAGATGTATTCGGTAGAATCTCTCATCCATCGTAATGGATAGATCTCGTATCTCATCCTTTTTTTGTAACAGCTCTTTTGTCAATGCCGGAAAAATGCCATTGACTGTTTTGTGATACGTCTTTTCTTTTCCCGTTATTTTAGAAAACTGCTGATTCAACCACAAAATTTTTCCATCTTCATCCAACAGTGCATAGGGAATCTCAAATTCTTCCAAAAGCTTCTTTTGTACGCTTCCATATTGTGTTGCAAATGTGATCAATTCATTGAGTAACACCGGCTTATTATAGTTATAAGAAGAGACTACTACAATAAAATAAACCACAGTAAATCCACTCACCACAAAACCAGATTTCACATTAATCATATAAACCGGTATATTGATAAGCAGTAACAAAATTGTCAAAATCATCGGCCAATACATATAGTTGCGCAGCCGACCTTTTAATTTTATATTCTGTTTCATATTTTCTCCTTTATGCTGTAACCTTAATAAGTATAGCACTAAAGGCCCTATATTTAAAGCACTTTTTGCACTCTAGATATTGAAAAACCCTATACCGCAAATGCTTGGGTACAGGGTTATTTTTATTACCAGATATTGATTAATCTGTCACGTATGGCATCAAAGCAACGTGACGTGCTCTTTTAATTGCCACTGTAAGCGCTCTCTGATGTTTTGCACAGTTGCCTGTGATTCTTCTCGGTAAAATTTTACCTCTCTCAGAAATATATCTCTTTAATTTATTTACATCTTTATAATCAATTGCATTGTCTTTTCCACAGAAAACACATACTTTTTTTCTTTTATGTGGTGCTCTTCTTCTCATTGGAGCATCGCTTTTCTCTGTCTTATTGTAAGCCATGGTTTTTACCTCCTGTTTTAATTAAATGGTAATTCTTCATCAATTCCATCCGGAATATTCATAAAGCCGTCTCCTGCTGCGCTGCTCGGCGCTGGTCTCTCTGCCGGCACAAAACCGCTATTATTATCACTTGCCGCTTTACTCTCCGCAAATTCCTGTTCCTCCACAACTATATCTGTCGTGTAGACTCTCTGTCCGTCCTTATTTGTATAACTTCCAGTCTGGATACGTCCGGTAACTGCAACTTTGATTCCTTTACGAAAATATCTTTCCGCAAACTCACCTTGACGTCCAAAAGCAACACAATTGATAAAATCTGCTGTCTGCTGATCTCCGTCACGTTTGAATCTTCTATCTACTGCAAGTGTGTATCTCGCTACGGCTGTTGACTGTTCTCCCTGTGAATAACGAATCTCTGGATCTCTAGTCAATCGTCCCATAAGTATTACCTTATTCATGTGATTTCCTCTTTTCTATTTACGCCTCATCTGCTCTAACGCATAAGAAACGAAGAACGTTGTCCATAATACGAACATGTGATTCTATCTGAGCCGGAGCATCTGCTTCTGCGTCAAATTGAATGAAGTAATAAAATCCTTCTCTCATCTTCTGAATCTCGTAAGCCAATCTCTTCTTACCCCACTCATCCACGTTGGTAATTGTACCGCCAAAACGCGTAATGTATTCTTTTGCTTTTTCTACGACTGCTGCTCTGGCATCGTCTTCGATCTTGGCATTTACAATGAGTGCTAATTCATATTTGTTCATGCTGTTGTACCTCCTTTTGGTCTCTGGCCCCTGCTACTTTTGCGGGAGCAAGGAATTTATAATATATCACGAGCAAATATAATATCATAAATCACTTTTATTTTCAAGGCTTTTTATATGATTTCTCCCAAATTTACAGTTTCATTTCACAATCTTTTTTTGAAGATTTTTGGTATTCTTTTCCACCACACGGCGAGCAATCATAATTTGATGGCTACAGCCGGTACACTTTAACCGAAAATCAGCTCCCACTCTCAAAATTTCCCATTCATTACTTCCACAGGGATGCTGTTTTTTCAACTTTACGATATCACCAACTTCATATTGATACTGGTTCATGAATCCTCCTAAATACAATCAAATACTTTACCTATACTCTCGTGAATAACTAAGTCTGCACGATGATCCATTGGTGTCTCACTTTTATTAATCAACACAAGTTTTTCTCCATGATAATAATCAATAAGACCCGCTGCTGGATAAACGGCAAGGGAAGTCCCGCCAATTATCAGCACGTCGGCATTACTAATATAATCTAAAGCCTTCTGCATGGTATAGTGATCCAATCCCTCTTCGTAGAGGACAACATCCGGTTTGATCGAACCCCCACAGCTGCACGTTGGCACTCCTTCCGTTTCCAAAATAAATGTTGCATCGTAGAGTTTTTTACATTTCTGACAGTAATTCCTATGCACACTCCCGTGGAGTTCTAAGACCTCTTTACTTCCCGCTGCCTGGTGAAGACCATCAATGTTTTGAGTAATCACCGCCTTTAATTTTCCCTTCTGCTCTAATTCTGCCAGTTTTAAATGCGCTGCATTTGGTTTTGCATCCAGAGCTAACATTTTATCCCGATAAAAACGATAGAATTCTTCTGTCTTACTCATATAGAACGTATGACTCAAAATCATTTCTGGTGGATAATCATATTTTTGATGATAAAGTCCGTCTACGCTTCGAAAGTCTGGTATTCCACTCTCTGTAGAAACCCCTGCCCCTCCAAAAAATACAATATTGTTTGACTGTTCCACAAGTTCTTTCAATTGTCCGATTGTATCCATAGATTCCCTCCTTAATTTTATCATGTTTATTTCCACCTAGAAAAACGATGTCAAATCATAAGCCCCATCACTATCTCATCCCGAAATGTACCATCTTTTAATAAAAATGCTTGTCTTGTGCATCCCCATCTTTCAAAACCATACTTTTTATAAAGATTCAGAGCTTTTTCGTTGTCTGAAAATACACCTAATTCTATTTGAGAAAAACCAATCTGTTTTGCCATAAGGATGGTTTCTCTTACTAATAGATCGCCCAAACCTTTTCCCTGATATTCTTTTTCAATGGCAACTCCGATACAAGAACGATGACGCATTTTCTTTTTGTCACAGTAACAATAAAGACTACTGTTTCCTATAATCTTATTATTTATGACAGCCGCAATCATAATATCCGTCGCACTTTCGGCTTTCTTTATTAATAATTCTTTTTCCTCTTCCTCTGTGAAAAGAATTTCCTCCGGATAATTGATCATAAAATAAGATTCCTCAGAGACGGTTAAAAAATAAGATAACATCTGCTCTGCATCGTGTTCATTTGGACTTCGCAATATACATTTCGTCCCATCCCGTAATAATATTTCTTTTTCTGTAAAAATCATGATTTCCTCCCTATATGAATTCAGACGTTAAAAATTACTCTCCATGTCAAATTCTAAATATTCATGTTACTATTTTAACTGATATTCCATGATTTTCGCAAGGATTTTTAAAGCGGTCAATCTATGGATCAACCGCTCCTACATCAACTCATTCTTCCCTTAATACACCACATATTCCAATTCCAACTGCGTCCATTCCCACATGAGAAACAATGCTGCACGACAATGGTGTATAAGAAATTTTATAGCCAGGAAAAGCATCCTGTACTTCCTTTTTCCAGATCTCTGCTTTTTGCGGATCTTTAAAAGAACCTGCTACTTCAATCCTAATCTTCCTTGGAACATAATTTTCAAATTTTTTCTGAAGATCTTTTTCCACCGCATCGATCATTTTCTTTTCGCATTGCTTGATACCACGTCCTTTTGTGTAAGCATCTAATTTCTCTCCCTGTAAAGTAAGGATAGGTTTGATATTGAATGCCGATCCCAATGCCGCCACAACTGGGGTAATTCTTCCTCCTTTTTTCAATTGTTCCA
>JAAVYC010000113.1 GCA_022790905.1 Lachnospiraceae bacterium
GAGACAATGACATCCTCCGCCTCGATCATCATATAATCCATACTGCTAGGCGTTGAACAAATCAATCCGCTCTCGGGATCTCTAGCGCTGATATATCCGCCTGTACCTCTGGTAAGTCCCTCCTGCAGCATACATTTTCCATATTTAGAAACCTGTTCTCTCAATTCTTGTAACAGCATATTCTTTCCCTCCTATTAAAATTTCCTTTTTTATTTTTAACCTTTTACATCATATTTACGAACAAACTGCATACGTTTTTCCCAGATGTTCTCCATTGCTTTTGGAACTTCTTTATAGAGCTCCATCAAATCTTTATACTTATCCACTGCGTCAGGATTTGGCTGATAGATCTTTGTTTTCTTACAAAAAGCATTACAGGCATCTTTTAAAGAGTCAAATTCTCCTGTCACATATGCCGCATTCCACGCTACACCTTTTGCACCAAATTCTGTACCGTCTACGAGAGAAATCTCCGCATTACATACATCACTCATGATCTGACACCACACAGGTGAATTGCTTCCACCGCCAGATAAACGAATTTCCGACACAGGGTAGTCATAGGCATCAATGCAATGTTTAAAACTCATAGCCACCCCTTCATAGATCGCCCGCAGCATCACATGACGATTATCATGAGGCAGTAAACCAATAAAGTTTGCCCTACAGTCAGTGTTCGTAAATGGTGCAGATTCTCCAGCAGGACTCATATACGGATGGTAAATGACACCGTTAGCGCCAACAGGAACTTTACTTACCTCCTCATCAAAAATTTCATAAACACTTCGTTCCTCTTCTTCCGCTCTCTTTTTATCTTCATAGGCAAAATTATCTACAAACCAATCTAAATTAGGCGTAACGGTCATCGGAGCAATCAGTTGTCCCCATTTTCCCGGCATCACATGCACAGACATACCGCCAAGACGCTTCGGAATGGACGGGGCAAATGGCATAACGACACTGATTACACCACTCGTACCCATAATCATATTTGCCTGTCCATCCTCAATAACGCCGACGCCAGCCGTACAACACACGACGTCCCATCCCATATTTACCACCGGTACGCCGGCAGGTATTCCGGTATACGCCGCAACCTCTTCTGTCACAGATCCTGTGACCTCCCAGGTCTCAATCGGCTGTGGAAATAACGATCTATAATCTTCGATGTCTATGATACGGAAAACTTCCTCTGAAATCTCTCTTGTCTTCCGATCAATCACAGAAAACATATCGGTCTTACAGATCTTATGTTGATTAGTCATTTTATAGCTCAACCAACTCGTCGGCATAGTAATCGTAACAGCCTGATCGAGAATCTCTTTTTCATTCATTTTAAGCCATGGCAATAGCATTAAAATATTGCCACTGTAGAGCCAATTTCCACTGATTTCATGAATTTGTTCCATGATCCCATTCGGCTTAATCCACTCATTTTTCATATCCGAACAGCGGGAATCATTCCAAAGAATTGCATTGCGCAAAGGTTTCATTTCTTTGTCTAAAAGCCCTACACCTTGCCCTTTTCCCCCGACGCCCACTGCTACAATCTGATCTGGCGTAATATTTTCTGCGGCCGCTTTTTCCATCAATTCTTTTAGGCAGAGCCGTGTCTCTTCCCAGTCACGGTTCAAATCATACTCTGACCAACCAAATGTTTCCTCAATGACCGGTGTATTTCTTGCATTGACTAAAAGTTGCTCTCCCCTCATATTAAAAATTGCTGCCTTTACTACTGATGTTCCAGAATCAATGCCAATGATATATTTACTCATCACTTTCCTCCTAAATCAAATTATTTATTTCCAAATCCGGTCGAACTCAATCCTTCGTATACAGAAAGATATCTTCGGAACCCCTCTTCATAAGCCTCTCTCATCTCCGGATTCGGTTCATAAGTCACTTTCACTTTCACGGCAGTATCCACCGCATCATACGCATCCTTATATACACCGACACCGATACCGGCAAACAGAGCTGCTCCCAGACATCCGGTCTCTGGCGCCTGAAGAACGATAACTGGTCTCTGGTAGATATCTGCCTGCACTTGGCACCAAAACGGAGACTTCACAGGACCTCCAACCAAACGAATCGTATTAATTTCCACACCACTTTGCTCTATAATCCGAATGATATCTAACATTTCATAAGAGATACCCTCTAACACTGCCCTGGATAAATCCGCCTGTTTCGTATCTAAACGAATCCCCGTAAAAGTACCTCTGGCCTCAGAATTCTGTCTTGCAGTTGCGCCCGTCATATATGGAAGGAATGTCACTCCTCGGGCTCCCGCTTCTGATTTTTCAGCTTGTTTTGTAATCAAATCATATGCGTTTTCATCTGTCATAGATGCATATGCTTTTTCAAACGTGCTGATCTGATCCCGATACCATCTCAATGCGCTCGCCGAAGTCGTCGACATTGCCTCGATTGTGAACGTATTCGGTCCCTTTTCAAAATAAGTATGGCTTTTTACAATCAGCCTTTCCTGTTTATCACGAATCCCTTTATCGCTCGCGACATAACAGGCTCCCAGCGTCCCCATTACAACACATACATCTCCATTTCTCAAAAGTCCGGCTCCAAATGTCGAGCAGTCCTGATCCAATGCAGCGACACATACTGGTGTTCCGACTGCTAATCCTGTTCGCTCCGCCACCATTTCATTCACATGTCCTACAACTGTTCCGTGACAAACTATCTCTCCTTTCTTCGAGACGTCAATCCCCAAGGTGTTTAAAAGTTCTTCACTGTATTTAAAATTATTTGTGTCTGCAAGACCTTCACGACACGCGGAAGAAGCATCGGTATAAAATCCATCCACTCCAAATTTCCTTAAAAAATATTCCTGATTAGTCATCCATCTAGACGCCTGTTCGAAAAATTCCGGATCATTCTCTTTCAGCCATATATAGGTCCGAAATGGATGCATGGATCCCCTTATAGACCAGCCTTCTTTCTCATAATATTGATCCATCGGATAAATGTAGTTGATATCAGGTTTAGTTTCCGTACATCTTGTATCCTGCCAACCAATAAAATTTCCCAGAATCTCTCCATTTTTATCCGCAGGACCGATTACACCTCCCTGCGTGGAGAGTCCTAAGCCCAAAATTTCTTTTGGATCAATTCCAGCTTGTTTAATCGCTGTTTTACAAGAAACATATAAGGCTTCTGTCAATTCTAAAGGATCTTGTTCTACCCTACCCGGTGCAGGATAAATACTTCTGTATTCCCGATAGTCATAGGCGATCAGATTTCCATCCAAATCAAAAATGCAAGTTTTGCATCCCATCGTACCTTCGTCAATTCCAACTAAATATTTCCCCATATTCTTTTCCCTTCTTGACATAAGTTTTTTGTCATGGTTCTTCTATCATTTACCACCCTTCACAGTATTTTAAGCAATCATATTTAAAATAAATCCACTGATAATTGCCAACACTCCTGCCAGTAGCTGTACTGTAACACACGGATGATAACGGGCAAAGAATTTCGTGGTCATTGCCCAATGCATTAGAGCAGGCGCTACAAAAGCTGCGATAATACAAATCGGAATAGCTAACGCCCAGGTCGAATATTTCGTTACCAGTGCTCCTACAAAAAGAAGGGCCTGAAAAGTAAATGCAAATCCTTCTTTCTTCCATTTTGGTCCCCAAATCAGCATACTAAGAGCTGATGTAAAAATGAAGCAAAACATTAATTTTGGAAACAATATGCCCATCCCATTGGTATTCGGATTCATAAAATAGGAAATGATGCCACCAGCTAAAATTCCCAAGCCTGAAAGACTAGAACCCCAGAAATAAAGTTCTGAAAGATCTCCTCCGAATACTCTCGTCCACACATACCAGGAAGCCCTTTTTCTCTCCTTTTCTACAGCTACAGGCATTTTCTCAACTTCCTCATCCAGTTCGGCTTCTTCTCCGTCATTCATCCACGGAAGAAATCTGAATAATTCGATAGCCAATAAATTACACCCTCCAATCGCAAGTCCAATTCCTGCAAACATCGGCAAATTTAACGGATTTGAAAAATAAGTCACCAACATACGAATACACCATACCGGGGCAATTGCTCCAAGGATAATTCCCGTAATTGCCTTTTTAAAATTTGGTTTTCCAAAAAACACGATAGCAACTGGCGTTACAGATATCAATGTTCCGAAAGTAGGAACCCATCCATTCCATCCCACAATATGTCGCCAAAAAATATTCGCCACAGCAAGTCCCACAAGCTGCGCCCAAACGAGCCATGCAAAACGCTTCCCATTTCCCTCTGTTCCAGTGCCCGCATGAGGGGAATTGATTTTTTCCAGATATCTGCCAAGCACGCCGCCAAGCAGCATACAGATCGCGCCGACAATATCCGCCAAAAACGGGCCCTGCGAAAAATCAAATACCGTATACAAAAAATTCCATTTAAAATCCAGTTTCTGAGAATTTTCAGAAATCTCATTAAAGCTGAAAATTCCTCCAAATTGTTCCACACGCTCTAATAAGGCAGGTGTCGCGCTCTCCATAATGAAATAAGCAACCAGTGCGATAAAAATGGCACAAGCTACAGGCGTAATAAATTCTTTCCTTTCCTTCATAGTACCCTCCAATTTTTCTCATTTTGGTATTGTTTTTATATCTTCTTAAAGTAAACAAATAATTATTTGTTACATTTACGATACCATACCAATCTTGAAAATGTTTTCCAAAACAGGTTCTAAGCACTAAAAGAAATGAAAATCTTTTCAGAAATCAAGATTTAAATGAACAATAGGATCCGCCTCTTGTCATGAAAACAAGAGAAGATCCTATCTATCATAATTATAATATCAAATTAATTATATTTATTTGTCATTGACATGCGTATAGCGATACAGCTCTTCCACTTGTCTGTCCACTTCCTGCTCTGTCAAAATATAAGGATTTCCAATACATTTCGCCCTCCAGTATACCTCTGCAGAAAATTCCGTCTCCACCGCCAGATTATAAGCTTCTTTTAGTGTCACACCGGAAACAAGCATACCGTGATTGCCCATAAGTACCGCCTTACAACCCTGCATCTTATCAATAATGTCATCTGCTAATTCCTGAGAATAAAAGCTATGATATCCAGTACATTTTATGACCCCAGCACCTGAGTTACAGAGCATAAAATTTGCTGCCGGGAGATCCAACTGGAGTGCCGCAAGTGTAGTGGCAAATTTGGAATGCGTATGAACCAGAGCATGAATATCGTCTCTGCTCTTATATATATCCCGCTGCACATTCCACTCGCTGGACACTTTTCCCTTACCTTCCACAATATTGCCATCCACATCGGAGAC
>JAAVYC010000114.1 GCA_022790905.1 Lachnospiraceae bacterium
AAAAGAAAAACTGGAATTTAACGGAATGGTTGTCACGGACGCATCTCATATGGTGGGGATGACTTCAGCGATGAAGCGCAGCAAACTGCTTCCGGCCTCCATCGAGGCGGGCTGTGATATGTTTCTCTTTTTCAACGACCCGGAAGAAGATTTCGGCTATATGATAGACGGATATGAGAAAGGGCTCATCAGCGAAGAGCGCCTAGAAGATGCACTGAGAAGGATTCTGGGTATCAAAGCATACCTGGGATTGCACAAAAAGAAAAAGAATGAAATTGTGCCGCCCGCAGAAGGTCTGGATGTGATCGGAA
The DNA here is from genome assembly GCA_022790905.1 of Lachnospiraceae bacterium. Classification (GTDB taxonomy): domain Bacteria; phylum Bacillota; class Clostridia; order Lachnospirales; family Lachnospiraceae; genus Maccoyibacter. The sequence continues at coordinate 312 of JAAVYC010000114.1, forward strand.
GCAAAGAATTTAAAGAGATCGCAAAAGAAATCTCAGATCAGGCAATTACACTTGTAAAAAGTGTCGGGAAGTCGCCGCTTCCGATTTCTCCGAAAGATCAAAAGAGAATCCTTTTGGTACCACAGGAGTCCTTGGATCCGCTGTCTTTTATGATGGGTGGAGAGAAAAAGAAGAAACCGGTAGATTATTTAAAAGAAAAATTAGAAAAAGAAGGATTCACCATCACAATCTACGAATCCATAATGGACAAGGTTGCGAAAGTCCCTCCGGAAGAAGCCGGGCAGATGATGATGAATATGTATGCGGGAAAAGCGCCGATTCGCTCCATCACCGATCACTATGATTTGATTATTCAGCTCGCAGATATTACGAATTTCTTCGGCGTGACACAGCGTATCAATTGGAAGATGAGCAAAGGAACGCCAGACATTCCGTGGTATGTCCACGAAGTTCCGACCATTTTTATCTCGGTTGCAAGTCCGTTCCATTTAGCGGATGTGCCGCAGATTAAGACTTATATTAATTGTTATGATAAAAATGAGCACACCTTGGATGCACTAGTAGAAAAACTGTTAGGGCGTTCAGAATTTATGGGAAAGGATCCGGTAGATTCGTTCTGCGGAATGCTGGATACTCAGATTTAAGGAGAAGAGATGAAAGAATATCTTATCTGTATTGACAGTGACGGTTGTGCGATGGACACTATGAATCGGAAACATGATCTGTGTTTTGGACCGGAATGGGTGAAACAGTTCGGTCTAGAATCGGTAAAAAAAGAAGCGCTTGCATATTGGAATCGCATCAATCTTTTTTCTAAGACGAGAGGAATCAATCGCTTTAAAGGACTTGCCAAAGGGTTGAAGTGGGCAGAGGGAAAGGGATATACTTTCGAAGGTCTCGATGCATTTATCACGTGGACAGAAGAGACAACGGAACTCTCGAATCCAGCTCTTTTGAAGGTCTGTCAGGAAGAAAAAAATACCTGTATGGAAGAAGCACTTCTTTGGAGCATTCATGTAAATCTCGCGATTAAAAGACAATCCGAAAGCGGAGATGGACCGTTTGAGAATGTAAAAGAAGTGATGGAGCAGTTAAATCAGGAGGCAGATCTGGCAGCTGTCTCTTCGGCAAATGCCCAGGCTTTGGAAGAAGAATGGACGAAATACGGATTAAAAAACTATTGCCAAGAATTGCTCAGCCAGGAAGCCGGAACAAAAGCGGAATGTATCCGAGGACTCTTAAAAAAGGGGTACAAAGAGGAACAGACCGTGATGGTTGGGGATGCGATCGGAGACTATGAGGCGGCCGTTCAAAATGGAGTCTGGTTTTATCCGATTGTGGCCGGACAGGAAGTAGAGAGTTGGGAAAAGTTGAAAGATGACGCATATCCCAGGTTAAAAAAGGGAGAATTTACGGCGGAATATCAAAAGAATCTGCTGTGGGAATTCGAGAATGCATTGGAGGGACGGTGACGGGACGACATTGCGATCCAGTCATGCGTGCAAACGGTCCATTTAGGCATGATCTATCAACGTACTTAGGAATATTCCGATAATAGTAATGAAAGAAAGAATAGTTGGCATGGCGACGCTAAGGAACGAGGTACCAAGATGGATATTGCCATTTGTGACGATGAGCAAAAAGTGCGGGAGTATTTATCGCGGCTGATTCAAAAACAGATGCGAGAACAGGGGATCGAATATTGTATTACAGAATACGCTTCTGCCGGAGAATACATGGAGGAGAATCGCAGATTTGATCTGCTTTTTCTGGATATAGAGCTAAAGCACGCGGATATGGATGGGATGACACTGGCGAGGAAATTGTATGAATATTCTCACCAGCGTCCAATCATCATCTTTGTAACAGGTTTTGAGGATTATGTCTATGACGCTTTTGATGTCAATGCATTTCAATATTTGCTAAAACCTGTCGATGAAGAAAAATTTGAGGAAGTGTTAAGACGGGCAGTAAAGACCGTCAAGCAGGAAGAAAGAATATACAAAGAAAAAGAAACGAAGACGATTTGCATACAATTTTCAGGAAATACGAAGATCGTGGCCGTTGATACAATTTCTCATATTGAGAGTTATCATCATAAATTGATTCTTCACACAGTAGAAGGCGAAATAGAATATTATGCGAGACTCTCTGATTTGGAGAGGGAACTCTCCGATTCGTTTTATCGCATTCATAAGAGCTATCTCGTCAATTTTTCTTATGTGGATACGTACAATAAAACCGAAATGTGCTTGTTGGACGGGACAAAATTATGGATTTCAAAGTACAGGTATGCGGAATTTGTGAAAGCATATATGAGATATATGAAGAGAGTGAATGAATATGAGTGAAACAGTATCACAGGTGATACAAACGATCACGGTTACAGTGGAAATTTTGTTGTATGCAGGGTATCTGGCGTTTTTTCTGGGAGAAGTGTACTGCAAAAAAGCGGAGAGAAGAAAGGGAAGGCTGATTGCCTTTCTGTCATACTGCACTTTATATGCAGTGAAGTTTACGATCTTCAATATTCCGTCATGGCTTGTCTATGTAGTCTTGTTTTTTATGATAAAAGTCTTCGTAAAAAAGAACGATTCAGGAAAATATCTGGCATTTTTGATTGTAACATGGTACAGCGTACAGAACTTGGCTTTTTCGATTTTTAACAGTATTTCAGAAGAAATCTGGAGCGTGCTATATAGGCATTTGGGACAGGGAGATGAGATTTATCTGGCCGCAGCCATGTTGTGTATCGTATGTATGGCGGGCAGAGTGCTAGTTATCTGGACAGCGCTGGAATATATAAGGAAAAAAATAGGAGGTCTATTTGGGAATATTAAGCTTTCCGAATTTTGTTACCTGATATTTATGCCGGCTGCGGGTATTCTTTTTAATCAAACAATTGGAAAAATACTTGCAGTTGTAAAAGAAGATCCATATTTTGGAAGATACAATGAGTTTTCCATGTTATTTTGGCTTGTTCCGATTCTAGCGGCTGCTTTTTACATAAGTATCATCTTAGCGATTTCGCTTTATAGCAATGTGCAGGTATTGACAGAGGAGAGAAAGAATCGTTTTGTCGAAAAACAACAGGTTCTTGTTCTGAAAAATAAAATCAAAGAGGCTGAACATTTTTATCAAAATACAAGAAAATTAAAGCATGAACTGAATCAACATGCAATCAATATTCAAGGACTCCTTGAGGGAGAAAATTACGGAGAACTGAGAGAGTATGTCCGGAAAATGGGACAGGATGTACAAAGATTTGATTTCCAAATAAAATCGGGGAATGCTGTTACAGATGTCATTTTAAATGAGGCGAGAGAAAAAGCAAAACAGGCGGGCATCGGATTTGAAGTTTCTTTTCACTATGATAGTTCTATGGGGATTGAGGCCTATGATATGGGAATTGTACTTAGCAATTTGGTGACCAACGCGTTAGAGGCATGTAAAGATTTGAGAATGGAAGATCGTCGAATTTGTATTTTGGGAAGGAAAAAAAGAAAGGTTTTTTTATTGGAAGTAAAGAATCACTTTAATGGGATCATAAAGTTTAATGCGGAGACAGGACTTCCAATTTCGGCAAAAGAAGGAGATGATTCTCTACATGGAATTGGATTAGAAAATGTATCTAAAGTTGCAGAAAAATATTTCGGCAGCGTGGATATAGAGGTAACAGAGCAAATGTTTTGCGTGACAGTCATGTTTCAAAGCACTGTTGCGCTGTAGTGAAAGGAGAGAAATAAGTGATGTTATTAAATGGAATTGACAACAACAAGGAAATTTATTTAAGGGAACAGACGGATATCCAGAAAACGAAACCGGAACGAGCAGAAGATTTGGAATCCTCAAAAGAAAAAATTCCTGATATGAAAGATGAATATATCAGCAGCGAAAAAAATAAGGTGCCGCCGAGTGGATTATATCATCTGGGTCAGGATGAAAACGGGAATCCGAAAGTGATTTTTGACGATCCGAAAAAGGCCGCAAAAGATAAAGTACAAGAAGGAGCGCCACAGAGAGAAAAAGAGGCGGAAAAATGTACAGCAAACACGGATAAAGTGGACAGGGAAATTAAAGAGCTAAAGGAGGAAAAGAAACAGATAGAGCAGCAGTTAAGAACGGTTTCTGAAGATTCCAAGAAGAAAAAATTAGAGAGTAAGTTGGCGCAGATTGAAATGGAACTGAGTCAAAAAGACAATGATACATATAGGCGTCAAAATGCGGTCGTGTCTTAGAGGACAGATTTTTGTATCTTAAGAAAAGACCTTCTATGATAAAGGAAAAGTCATAGGAGGTCTTATTTTGTTTGAGGGTTGGAGTTTTTAGGCAGAGAGACGAAAAGAGTATTTTTGTTGGTGGAAGAGAGAACTCCAAATATAAGAACATTGATTCTCTTTCTAGCCCCTATATTGACGTGATTAGGGGCATATGGTATTATGACGCAAAGATAGCTATTTTGTGGCAAAGCTATTGGGATTGACTGGGAATAAGATGGAAGTGTACAGATCCAATCGGGATACCAGTTTTTAAAAATCATAGAAAATGATCGAAAAAAAGATTTAAAATAGATTTACGGTCCAACGTCAAATGAGGTGGCAAAAAGGGACCGTTTTAATCATGCGTGAAAAAGGAAAGTAGTCTGGAATGAATGTTGGTATGCATCCAAACAGAATATACGGAGGGAAGGTTTATGGATTATTCAAGGGAGCTTTTTGAACGAACTGGCGAAGGTGCGCCGGTCCTCGGGAGCGGTGAGCAGTATAATGGTGTGCAGAGTGTTCAGAATCTGGAAGCCGTCATCAATGAG
>JAAVYC010000115.1 GCA_022790905.1 Lachnospiraceae bacterium
AACACGATAACTGTGGAATTGGTTCCGTGGTAAATATCAAAGGAATTAAGACACATGAGACCGTGGAAAATGCATTAAAGATTGTAGAAAATCTAAAACACAGGGCAGGTAAAGATGCCGAAGGAAAGACGGGAGACGGTGTGGGAATCCTGCTGCAGATCTCTCATAAATTCTTTAAAAAAGCATGTGAGCCGCTTGGAATTTCTCTGGGAGAAGAGCGGGAATATGGAGTTGGAATGTTCTTTTTCCCGCAGGAGGAATTAAAGCGCAATCAGGCGAAAAAAATGTTTGAGGTCATTGTAGAAAAGGAAGGACTGGAGTTTTTGGGATGGCGGGAAGTCCCTACAGATCCGACGACTCTGGGACAAAAGGCGATTGACTGTATGCCGCATATTGTGCAGGGATTTGTCAAGTGTCCAGAGGATTGTCCAAAAGGACTCGATTTTGACAGAAAGCTGTATGTGGCGAGAAGGGTCTTTGAACAAAGCAATGACAATACGTATGTCGTCTCTCTTTCGAGCCGAACGATTGTATATAAAGGCATGTTTTTGGTAGAACAGCTTCGTTTGTTTTTTAAAGATTTACAGGATCCGGATTATGAATCTGCGATTGCGACAGTACACTCCCGTTTTTCTACAAATACCAATCCGAGCTGGGAGAGGGCGCATCCAAACCGTTTTATCGTGCACAATGGGGAGATCAATACGATTCGAGGAAATGCCGACAAAATGTTAGCACGTGAGGAGACGATGGAATCGGAACACCTTGTCGGAGAATTGCAAAAAGTTCTTCCGGTAGTTAACACGGCGGGATCCGACTCGGCGATGCTCGATAATACGCTGGAATTTCTTGTGATGAGCGGCATGGATTTACCGCTCGCCGTGATGATTACGATTCCGGAACCGTGGGCAAATAACAGCATTATGAGTCAGAAAAAGAAAGATTTTTACCAGTATTATGCGACGATGATGGAACCGTGGGATGGTCCGGCATCGATTTTATTCTCAGACGGAGATATCATGGGAGCAGTCTTAGACCGCAATGGTCTGCGGCCTTCTAGATATTACATTACGAATGACGATTATCTGATTCTCTCCTCGGAAGTGGGAGTGCTTGATATCGCTCCAGAGCGCATCAAAATGAAAGAAAGACTTCGTCCTGGTAAAATGCTCTTGGTCGATACGAGAAGAGGGGAAGTCATTGACGATGAGGAATTAAAAGACAGTTATGCTGAAAAACAACCATATGGTGAATGGTTAGACCGAAATCTGGTACAGTTAAAAGACTTAAAGATTCCGAACGAACGTGTTCCGGTGTATCAAGGAGAGGCCTTAAATCGGATGCAAAAAGCATTTGGATACACTTATGAATCCAAAAAAGATACGATTCTTCCGATGGCGAAAAATGGGTCAGAATCCATTGCGGCAATGGGAATTGATTCTCCGATTCCGGCTCTCTCGAGAGATCACCAACCGTTGTTTAATTATTTTAAACAATTATTTGCACAAGTGACCAATCCGCCAATTGACTGTATTCGGGAGGAAGTTGTGACTTCCACAACGGTATATATCGGTGAGGATGGAAACCTTTTAGAAGAAAATGCGAACAACTGTCAGGTTTTAAAGATTCAGGATCCGATTTTGACAAATACAGATTTGATGAAGATACGCAGTATGGACAAAGAGGGTTTTCAGGTGGTCACACTTCCGATCACTTATTATAAAAATACGAGTCTGCAAAAAGCGATTGATCGTTTGTTTGTAGAAGCAGATCGGGCGTATAGAGATGGGGCAAATGTTTTGATCTTGTCCGACCGGGGGGTGGATGAAAACCATGTGGCAATTCCATCACTGCTCGCCGTAGCGGCACTCAATCAACATCTGGTAGAGACAAAAAAGAGAACGAGTCTCGCTGTCGTCTTAGAATCAGGGGAGCCGAGAGAGGTACATCATTTTGCCACTCTTTTGGGATACGGCGCCTGCGCGATCAATCCATATCTGGTTCAAGATACGATTAAAAATCTGATTGATGAGCATATGCTCGATAAAGATTATTATGCGGCAATCGACGACTATAACAACGCAGTTCTGCACGGTATTGTAAAAATTGCTGCGAAGATGGGGATCTCTACCATTCAATCCTATCAGGGTTCAAAGATTTTCGAAGCGATCGGCATCGATGCAGAAGTTATTGATAAATATTTTACCAATACGGTCAGCCGAATTGGGGGAATCACTTTAGACGATATTGCAAAAGCTGTGGATACGCTTCACTCCGAAGCTTATGATCCGCTGGGATTAGAGACGGATTTAACACTGGATTCCAAAGGACGCCATAAGATGCGAAGCGGGGCAGAGGAGCATTTATATCATCCGCAGACGATTCATCTGTTGCAGGAAGCTACTAAAAGAGGCGATTACGATCTCTTCAAGCAGTATTCAAAATTGTTAGATGGGGAGAAAAATGCACTCAATATCCGAGGACTGATGGATTTCAACTATCCGAAAAAAGGCATTCCGATCGAAGAAGTGGAGAGCGTGGATTCGATTGTGACAAGATTCAAGACAGGAGCGATGTCTTATGGCTCGATCTCGCAGGAAGCGCATGAGACGCTTGCGCTTGCGATGAATCAGATTCACGGAAAATCCAATTCCGGTGAGGGTGGAGAAAGTCTAGAGAGATTGACTGTGGGAAGAGACGGGCGCAATAAGTGTTCTGCTATCAAGCAGGTGGCAAGCGGAAGATTCGGAGTGACGAGCCGTTATCTAGTCAGCGCAAAAGAGATACAGATTAAAATGGCACAGGGTGCAAAGCCAGGAGAAGGCGGTCATCTTCCGGCGGGAAAGGTCTATCCGTGGATTGCAAAAACCAGACATTCGACGCCGGGTGTTACCCTGATCTCTCCGCCTCCGCATCACGATATCTATTCAATTGAGGATTTGGAACAATTAATTTTTGATTTAAAAAATGCCAATACCAATGCAAGGATTTCAGTAAAACTTGTCTCAGAAGCGGGGGTTGGAACCGTTGCGGCAGGTGTTGCAAAAGCCGGAGCACAGGTTGTCTTGATTTCGGGGTACGATGGAGGAACTGGGGCAGCGCCAAGCAGTTCCATTCACAATGCCGGACTCCCGTGGGAGCTTGGTCTTGCGGAGACACACCAGACATTGATTATGAATGGGCTGCGAAATAAGGTTCGTATCGAGACAGATGGAAAGCTGATGACAGGAAGAGATGTGGCGATTGCAGCGCTTTTGGGCGCCGAGGAGTTTGGCTTTGCGACGGCGCCGCTTGTGACAATGGGTTGCGTGATGATGCGTGTCTGCAACCTGGATACCTGTCCGGTTGGAATCGCAACTCAAAATCCTAAGCTGCGCAAACGCTTTAAGGGAAAACCGGAGTATGTCGTAAACTTTATGCACTTTATCGCACAAGAATTGCGGGAGTATATGGCAAAGCTTGGAATTCGTACGATGGATGAGCTGGTTGGGCGTTCCGATTTGTTGAAAATGCGGGAAAATCTCGATGAGAGACAGCAAAAAATTGATTTGTCTAGAATCCTGGATAATCCGTTTGCAAATCTGAAAGAGAAGGTGACATTTGATCCGAAACAAATCTATGATTTTGAACTGGAAAAGACAGCGGACGAACGAATTTTGATGAAAAAATTAAAATCAGCGCTAGAATCCGGTCAAAAAAAGAGTCTCGATATCGAACTGACGAATACAGACCGTTCGTTTGGAACGATTTTCGGTTCTGAGATTACAAAAAAATATCAGGATACCTTGGAAGAGGATACCTACTTTGTGAGATGCAGCGGTGCCGGCGGACAGAGTTTTGGAGCGTTTATTCCAAAAGGACTGACACTAGAGCTGACAGGAGACAGCAACGATTATTTTGGAAAAGGCCTCTCAGGAGGAAAACTAATTGTCTATCCGCCGAAGGGCTCTGCATTCAAACAGGATGAGAATATCATTATCGGAAATGTGGCCCTTTACGGTGCGACCAGTGGAAAAGCCTTTATCAATGGCGTTGCGGGAGAACGTTTCTGTGTCCGAAATTCCGGAGCTATCGCGGTGGTGGAAGGCGTCGGAGATCACGGCTGTGAATACATGACAGGAGGACGTGTTGTCGTCCTTGGAAAAACGGGCAAAAACTTCGCAGCGGGTATGAGTGGCGGAATTGCCTATGTCTTAGATGAAAACAGCGATTTGTATATGAGTACGAACAAAGAGATGGTGTCTATGGAGGGAATTACCTCAAAATATGATGTCTCAGAGTTGAAAGAAATGATCAAAGAACATGTCGCATTGACGAACTCTGAGAAAGGAAAACAGATTTTAGATCATTTCAGCGAATATCTGCCAAAATTTAAGAAGATTATTCCGTTTGACTATAACCGTATGTTGATGACAATCGTTCAGATGGAAGAAAAGGGATTGAATGCGGAGCAGGCACAGATTGAAGCGTTTTACGCGAATACAAAGAGATAGGAGGGAGATGGAACCATGGGAAAACCAACAGGATTTATAGAATATAACAGAGAGGAAAGTGCGGCAATTGCGCCGAAGGAACGGATCCAGAACTTTAATGAGTTCCACATACCTCTCTCTAAAGAGAAGAGAAGAGAGCAGGGGGCACGCTGTATGGATTGCGGTGTACCATTTTGCCAATCCGGTATGGAATTGATGGGAATGACGTCGGGCTGTCCGCTGCACAATCTAGTGCCAGAATGGAATGATTTAGTCTATGCAGATAATTTAAAGGGCGCCTATGCGAGGCTGACAAAGACTGACAATTTTCCGGAGTTTACTTCTAGAGTCTGTCCGGCGCTCTGTGAAAAGGCCTGTACTTGTGGGCTGAACGGTGATCCGGTGTCTGTCAGGGAAAATGAGTACAGCATTATTGAGAATGCCTATGAAAAAGGCTATGCCAACCCAAAGCCGCCGAAAGTGCGTACCGGAAAAAAAGTGGCAATCATCGGTTCTGGCCCGTCTGGTCTTGCTGCTGCGGATCAGTTGAATAAGAGGGGACATTCCGTTACCGTTTACGAGAGAGATGACCGCATTGGCGGACTCTTAATGTATGGAATTCCGAATATGAAACTGGAGAAACGATTCATTGATCGAAAAGTAGAAGTAATGAGAGCCGAGGGAGTGGAATTTATTACCGGCGTCAATGTCGGAAAAGATATCAAGGCGGCAAAGCTTTTAAAAGAGTATGACCGGGTGATTTTAGCGTGCGGAGCGAAGAATCCAAGGGATATTCAAGTGTCTGGAAGGGATGCCGAGGGAATCTATTTTGCGGTGGACTTTCTGGCTTCTACGACAAAGAGTCTGTTAGACTCAGATTTAAAAGACAATAAATATATCTCGGCAAAAGGGAAAAATGTAATCATTATTGGTGGAGGAGATACCGGAAATGACTGTGTCGGAACCTGTATCCGACACGGAGCAAAAAGCGTTATTCAGATTGAAATGATGCCAAAAGCCCCAGATGAGCGGACAGAGGACAATCCGTGGCCGGAATGGCCAAAAGTTTGTAAGACAGATTATGGTCAGGAAGAAGCCATCGCCGTATTTGGAAATGATCCGAGAATTTATCAGACGACCGTCAAAGAGTTTGTAAAAGACAAAAAGGGAGCAGTCTGCGCGGTAAAAACGATAAAATTAGAGAGCAAAAAAGATGAAAAGACCGGACGTATGATAATGGTTGAAGTGGAGGGAAGTGAAAAGACACTCCATGCAGAATTAGTGCTGATCGCAGCTGGTTTTCTAGGAGCACAAAAATATGTGGCGGATGCCTTTGGTGTCAAACTAAATGAGCGTACCAATATAGCGACTACAAATGAGAGCTATGCCACGAATGTGGAGCGCGTCTATGCAGCGGGAGACGTTCGAAGAGGTCAGTCGTTAGTTGTGTGGGCGATCCGAGAGGGAAGAGAAGTGGCAAGAGAAGTGGATGAGAGCTTGATGGGCTATTCCTATTTAGCAGTATAAAAATTAAGAAACATTACATGATAAAATCCCCGCGGCTGTTTTGACGGCTGCGGGGGTTTTTATCTGTTGATGATTTTTTTGTGTGATATTAGCCACCTAAAGTAATGTCTTGCTTTTGATACCATTGCAGCGCATCCTGAAACTGTTTTTCCTGGAAATCCGGCCATAAATCATCTACGATATAAAAATCTGAATATACGGTCTGAAGCGGCAGGAAACCCGATAACCGGCGCATCCCGCCCCATCGTATGACGAGGTCAATTCTTGGAATGTCCCGGGACGCCCATCCATTTTTCATATCCCATTCCCAGCCGTAATTCACGAGGAAATTTACAGTAGTTTGTCCGCTTTGCACAGGCTGGTGTTTGGTATTTACATATGGAAGCAACTGATCCGGAAAACAAGTGGATTCAGTGTTGCCGATGACATGCAGTTTTGCGTTTTCGTGTGCAATCATTTGTACGGCTTGTACACATGCACCAGAGAAGGCACGGACTTGCTCTTTTGGCCGTTTGCAGTTGTCTGTGGTAAACCCATAATAGGTTAATTCCTGGATGCCATATTTTTGCGCAAGGCGCAATAACTGCAGACCAGGTTCTAAACCATAGGCATAACCGTCTTCCTTTTGAAAACCATTCCCTTTTGCCCAGCGTCGATTGCCGTCTGGGATAATGCCAATATGTTTTGGGATGCGTTGTGCCATAATTTCCTCCATAATCATACAAAAGCTGCGTCCCTTTAGGCGGACCGCTTTTTAACAATAATATGGGCAGTTTTTTTGAGTTTATGCAGGAAATAGACGAAATTCTTTGTTTTCGGGGGATGGCGGATATTTTTATAAAATCACATATTCACAAATCTATATAGAATGTGCTACAATAGAATGCGATCAAATTTACCAATATGTTTGAATTCGTGCCATTCATTGGATGTGGGGAGAAAACAGCAGGAGAAAAAATGGGAAGAAAAGCGATTTTTTTTGATATAGATGGAACCATTTGGGACGAAAAATTTCAGATACCAGAGAGCACAAAGCAGGCATTTCAGATGTTAAAAGAGAGAGGACACCTCACTTTTTTATGTACTGGAAGAACCATGTCTTATATTCGGGACGAGCATCTCTTTGCGCTCGGTTTTGACGGAATCGTGGCGGGATGCGGAACTTATATAGAAAAAGATGGGGAAATTATTTTCTATAAAAAAATTGAGCCGGAAATCCTGCATAAAACATTGGAATTTTTAAAACCTTATCATTATCCAGTGATCTTAGAAGGCAGGGAATATCTCTATGTGGATGCGGAAGCATTTGGAGATGATTCGTTTTTACAGGTATTGCAAGACACGATACCAGAACAGCTTATGCCGCTTTGGGAAAACGAAAAATGCTTAGAAGTCAGCAAACTGAGCATTGATATTCGAGGGCGGGAGTGCCGCGAAGTGTTGAAGCAGTTGTCCGATGATTTTGATGTCATCTATCACGGGATGGATTTTGTAGAACTTGTGCCCAGAGACTTCTCAAAAGCGACCGGAATTGCATGTGCATGTGAAAAATTAGGAATTGCGCATGAAGATACTTATGCTTTTGGGGACAGTATGAATGACTATGAAATGATTCACTATGTAAAAAACGGAATTGTTATGGGAAATGGTCTCGATGAGGTCAAAGCAATTGCTGATTATGTCACAAGTGGACTCCACGAGGACGGTATTTATAATGCATTGCGTTATTATGCGCTGATTTAATTTTGCCTGTTAAATGCCGTTTTGAGATAAAAATAGGAGGAACGGCATGTTAAAAATATATAAGACAGAGGAGCACGTTGTTCATGAAATAGAAAAGATGGAAGATGGCGCTTGGATCAATCTGACGGCGCCGGGAATGGAAGAATGTGTAAATATTGCGGAATATTTTGATATTGATATTGCGGATGTGCGGGCGGCGTTAGACGATGAGGAGAGTTCTCGTATTGATTTAGAGGACGGATATACACTGATTTTAGTCGATATCCCATCCATCGAAATTCGCCATAAGAGGGAGGCCTATACGACGATCCCGCTTGGTATTCTTTTGACGGAGGATGTTATTATTACGGTATGTGGGGAAGAGACGCCGGTTTTACAGGCATTTGAAACACTTCGTGTCCGTGATTTTTCTACAAAGAAAAAGATGCGTTTTGTCTATCAGATTTTGTACCGTGCGACTAGTGTCTATCAGAATTATTTGCGCGTGATTGACAAGAGAAGAAGGGAGATTGAGGAACGAATCAGCGATGATACAGAAGATACAGATTTGATTGATCTGCATGAGTTGGAGTCGAATCTCGTATACTTTGCGACCTCTCTGCGTGCAAATAACGTGGTGTTAGACCGTTTAACGCGCTATGCAAAGCTCAAGCAATTTCCAGAGGACAGGGAGTTGTTAGAGGACGTTATTGTCGAGAATAAACAGGCGATTGAGATGACGAGTATCTATCGTGATATTATCAATGGTACGAGGGAACTCCTCTCCACAATTATTGATAACCGTTTGAATAATGTGATGAAGTATTTAACGAGTGTCACATTGGTTATGGCGATTCCTACGGTTATATCAGGGATCTATGGAATGAACGTCAGCGGAAAGTGGATGCCATTGTCCACCACACCATATGGTTTTTTTATTATCTGTGGGATCATCATGATAATCTGCTTGATGGTTTTGCTAATTTTAAGGAAAAGAAAAATGATTTGATTCGATAAGTAATCAAATGGAAAATATATGTTTTATAGAACTTTTAGAAAGAGAGAATACATGAAAACAGATTTAGATTTGAAAAGGTTATTAAAAGAAATTGACCATAAAAGTTACCCGGCGTACAAGGGAACAAAGGGAAGCTACCATTTTAAGAAATATAGATTGTCAATTGATCACGTACAGGGAGATCCATTTGCAGCTCCTTCTAAGATCAGTATACACATAACGGGGAAAGAAGCGGGATTTGAGGCCCGCTTTTATGATGAGCTTCATAAAAGAATTGCCTTTCAAGATTTCTTACTTCGCAGAGTCGGAAAAAAGATCAAGGAATATTCTTTTTTGGCAAAAGGGTCTGGAAAGAGTGGTCTGATCGGTGTCAGTCAGCCTGGGCAAGAGATCTTAAATCGAAGCGCCTGTGCTGTCTGTCCAGAAGATGGCGGAATTATTCTTCGATTAGAGGTGGGCTTTCCGGCAAATGGGAGAACAATTAACGCGAGAGAACTAGAAAAAATATTATTTGATTTTTTGCCAAAATGTGTGAGTCAAACGCTGTTTTTTGCGGCATATGATAAAAAGGAAATCGAGGAAGTGATTCATCTTGCGCAAGATCAGGAGTATATTCGCCAAGAATTGCCTGAGATGGGGCTTGTGGCGTTTGTGGCAAATGGAGCGATCCTGCCAAGAAAATCGGGAGTCTCCATGTTGCCGATGAGAGAGGCAATCCCGTTTCAGTCGCCAAAAGAGATGGAAGTGACATTGAAGTTGCCATATCATGGCGAGATCAAGGGAATGGGAATACGCAGAGGAATCACATTGATTGTCGGAGGAGGCTATCACGGAAAATCTACGCTGTTAAAGGCGTTAGAACTTGGTGTCTATAATCATATTGCAAAAGATGGAAGAGAGTATGTGATTACCGATGACGCAGCTGTGAAAATTAGGGCAGAAGATGGCAGAAGTATCCAAAAGGCAGATATCTCCATGTTTATTCAGAATCTGCCAAACGGAAGGGATACGGTGGCTTTTTATACGGAGGACGCCAGCGGCAGTACTTCCCAGGCGGCGAATACGATAGAAGCTGTGGAAGCGGGGACGAAGTTATTTTTAATCGATGAGGATACGAGTGCCACGAATTTTATGGTGCGGGATGAGTTGATGCAAAGAGTCGTGAGTCAGGAAGTGGAGCCGATTATTCCGTTTATTGACAGAGTGGAGGAACTCTATAAGCGAGATGGAATCTCTACCATATTAGTTGCAGGCAGTTCCGGTTCTTATTTTCACAAAGCGGATTCGATTATTCAGATGAAAAATTATAAACCAGTTGAGATCACAGAATTTGCAAAAAGCGAGGCGAAGCATTATCCGATTGCACGAATAGAGGTGGAAAAAGCAGAAGAGGTAGAATTCTCGCGTGTGGTAAAGAGAGATACCGCTTTTGCAAAGGAGAATCGGATCAAGACAAAGACGATGGGAAAAGAGGGATTTTCGATCCAAAAAGAACAGGTAGATCTGCGGTATGTGGAACAACTCGTAGACAGTGAGCAAGTCACAGCATTGGCTCTGATTTTAAAATACATGAAACTTCATAAGTTTGATGGAAAAAGGACACTCCGCCAGGCAGTGGAAGAATTTTGTCGGGAAATGAAAAAAAAGGAATTTGAATCTTTTTGCGGGGGAGGCATTCCGGGAAACCTAGTCATTCCAAGAAAACAGGAGATCTATGCGGCCTTGAACCGATGCAGAAAGCTGCTCTGTGTAGAAAAGTAAAAAAGTGGAATAATAGTTACTGTTTACACCAAATTTTGTATTTGCTGCAAAGTCCTGGTGTGAACAGTAACGAATAATATAAATAATTTATTAAATTGCAAAATGAATATTGACAAAGAAAAAACATAGTGTTATCTTAGATACATGAAGAGTTAGCACTCGACCTAAATGAGTGCTAATAAATTAAATGAATATGGAAATTTAAAAGTTGAAAAAAGAAAGAGAATTGGAGGAATTAAAATGAAGTTAGTACCATTGAGTGACAGAGTTGTTCTGAAACAGTTAGAGGCAGAGGAGACAACAAAATCAGGAATTATCTTAACAGGCGCAGCGCAGGAAAAACCACAGGACGCAGAAGTTGTAGCAGTGGGACCTGGTGGAGTCGTTGATGGAAAAGAAGTTAAAATGCAGGTAAAAGAAGGCCAAAAGG